>CALAEX010000019.1 GCA_937891165.1 uncultured Lachnospiraceae bacterium
AATAATTCTGGCATTTCCAAATATATCTTTGCTTGATACAAATGATTTCCTATTGAATTTTTTGTAAGACCAATCACTTCTGCTGCAATTCCAGATTTCCATGCTAAACCAATAGCAACAGAACACGCAGAAAACAAATATGGCAATACTGCGGGTACATATAAAAAACATACCCTATAATACCAACGAATTTGAAATACATTCGCCATCTCTAATAACTTTACCTCTGTCTTTTGTATTCCAGTAAATACATTTGTATATATCACAGGAAACACCATAAAAAAAGAAACAAGAATCGAAAGTTTAGAAGAATCCATCCAAAACAACGCTAGTATTGTAAAAGAAGCTACAGGGGTTGCTTTAATCATTCGGATTGGCAAAGAAATAAATGTTTCTAAAAACTCTGATATAGATGCTACCATAGCAAGAAAAGTTCCAATCCATACACCAAGTAGAAAACCCTTGGCAATACTGCCAAGGGAATGAAAAATACTATAAAAAAATTCTTCAGATTGTAATAACTGTAGAAAACTTTCCATTGTTTCTACTGGAGATGGAAGAAAAATTTGATTATCAATCCTCACTGCTACAACTTGCCAAATCATCATCCATAAGCTAACAGTAAGTATTACATTTCTTATTTTTTTCTTTTTACTCATAGTATTCTCTCTTTTACTGCTCTGTATAGTAATAGAAATCCTTTTCCGGCATTTTTCCTCCAACCGAAGCTGGATTTTGGTCATATAAAACCTGGAGATAGGATGAAACTAAAGTTTCCATTCTTTCTCCTTCCATAAACGTTACATTACAATAAGGAATCGCTTTTTTAGCGATAGCTGCCTTAAAAATATTAAAATGCTCTAACAGATTTGCCGTATCTTCTACATTTTCATTTGCATACACAGCAGAAAGTTCATACTCTCCTAAAAATACTTCAAAAGCTTCTGCATATTCTTCTACAAAAGACTTTCTTGCTACTAAAACACCTGTTACTACGGTGCTATCCTCACTTAAGCTTTCCCATTCCTCTGTTACACTAAGAGCAATTCTAAGTTCTGGATTTTGATTCATGGCAGCAGTCACATAAGGCTGTGGAAGCATTGCTATCGCATCTTCTGTTTGTGCTAACATAGCTACAACTTCTGCCGACTCGCTCTTATACTCAATCGTTACATCTTTATCAGGGTCTATGCCGTGTAAGGAAAGCAAATACCTTAGTGTAAATTCAGGCGTTGTTCCTTGCCCCGTAGAATAAATTGTTTTTCCAATTAAATCTTCTACCTCTTGTACCGTATCTCCCTGCTCTACCAAATATAATACGCCAAGTGTATTAATCGCAGCTACGACAATCTCACCCTCGGTCTTATTATAAAGCACAGAAGCTAAATTACTAGGAACACAAGCGACATCTAACTCTCCCTTAATCAAACCAGAAGCAACTTCATCTGCCGTTCCATACACATTAAAGTGATAATTATTTTTTGCTGTTCCTTGTTCCGCATCCGACATTACCTTCACTAAACCAATGGCGGTTGGACCAGTCATTACCGCAACATTAAAATCAACAGGTTCTATTTCCTGTTGCACTGTTGTTGGCTCTGGGGTTACGGTAGGTTCTCCACTTGTCTGACTACTACCACAAGAAACCAAGCCCAGCATCATTGTTATTGTTGTCATTAGTATTGCTAATCGTTTTTTCTTCATTTTTTTGTCCTCTCTTTCTGCTTGGTATTCTAACACACATTTTACGAAAACAAAAGAGAGAAATTATTTGAATCCTGCATTACTTATTTCATTTTACTGTTGTTGTGCTAATTCCTTCACTTCCTCTAAAGTAAGTCCAGAGAACATTGCTATTTCTTCTAAAGATAATGTTCCAGCCTCTAACATTCTATTTACAATTTCTACAGTTGTTTCATACTTTTCTTCTTTACATAATTCTTCTACTGCTTTACACATAGCACCAACTCCTTTCTCATCTTCCTTGAAATACCTAACTCTGTCTGCAAGTACCTTATAATGCATATCCTTTGCATTTCTACAAGCAAAATCTTTCATTAATAAACCAAGTGGTGAATCATCCCGATAAGAACCATTGACATAAATAATATGAGAACCATCTTCAAACTTTTCTCCTGTTTCTAAAATCGTTCGTTGAATATGGTATAATCCTTTTTCTTTTCCAATCACATCATTTTCTGTAATAAAAATCACATAAGTTTCAGGTAAATTTTTTGTATCATCTCCTGCTAAAAGAACATTGGTATCTATTAAACTACTATTGTATCTAGCACGTTTTTCTCCTGCCCCTGTATCTGCACGTTGTACCTCAATATTATATTTTTTCCCTTTAGAATCCACTGCATCTACATCTAACCTTATGGAACGACCTTGTAAATTTTTAATCGTATATTGAGTACGAACTTCCTTCACCTTTAAATCTGACTTTTCCATAATAATCTGAAGAACTAATTCCGTACACTCTATATTATCTTCAAAACATTTCGTCATAAAATCATCATCAAATAAACGAAACTGTTGAATCTGTTCCATGATTTTTTCTCGTTTCTCTCTTGATTTTTTTACTTTCTTTTGCAAAAATAATCACCTCTTCCTTTACTCTTATACTATCACAAATCACTAGCAAATTCAACTCTAACACACATTAAAACTATGATGGGGCTGTCGGAAAATAGATAAAAGCCTTGTTTTATTTGATATCTTCTAGGACACGCTTTCGCTCGGGACGAAACGGAGCAGTACTAGGCTCGAAAAAACCTCGCCAAGGACTGCCGTTTCTTTACGGTCCTTATCAGATATCAAATAAACCAAGAGCTTTGCCTATATTAGTTCTATTTTCCGATTGCCCCTTTTTGTGGAAGTCTGCTCTTTTCTACTCTGTTAAACTCTCTACGTCTATTATACCTGGATAAATTCCAAACTCATTTATTCTTTCTGTTATCAGACGCACGATAGTTCCTTTCTCCCTCCTATTATAAAACAAGTCTTCCGTCGAGAGAGCATAACCATAAAGTTCTGTTCCATCTGTATACAAATCAATAATACTATATGATGAATTATTATACTCTATACGACCAACCGAAATTTCCCCACTTTGTAAATCCATACAACATAAACTACCTCCTAAAAGTATCCAAAGAGCATCCTCTGTCATGACAAATCTTTCTATTGCGTTTGCTAAACTTTGCTCTAAAATTTCTTCTCCTATTGCTTTCTTAATCCCTTCCAAAAAATCGTACTCTGTTCTTTCTCCTGTTTTCAAGTTCGTACCAACCACTTTTTCTCTTTCTTTGGAATATAATACATCTCCTACCACGCAAAATGCTCCTCGAAGTTCGGGTATTTCTAAAGTTTCTCTTGTTCCATCTTC
>CALAEX010000020.1 GCA_937891165.1 uncultured Lachnospiraceae bacterium
ACTTCAGAACGTGTCTTTGCACTCTGTGTGCCCTGACGCTTGTTAGCAAGCTGGCTTACTACTGCTAAATGCATTAAATGTTCATTTACTTCTACACCGAAAACAGCGTCGTTGAGCTCTAATGTTCCAACTTCATTGCCTTCCATATTATAAACTTTAACGGTTGCCATTATTTAGTTCCTCCTTTCTTAAAGCTTTCTAGTTTGCTTTCTTTACAGTTTCCTTTAAAACAATCATGGACTTCTTGGAACCTGGTACAGCACCCTTAACTAAAAGTAAGTTGTTATCTACATCAACTTTAACTACTTCAAGGTTCTGAACTGTTACCTTAACTGCTCCCATGTGACCTGGCATGTGCTTACCCTTAAATACACGACCTGGAGTTGTTGCAGCACCGTTAGAACCAGCATGTCTGTGGTACTTAGAACCGTGCTTCATTGGTCCTCTAGATAAACCGTGTCTCTTGATAGCACCCTGGAAACCTTTACCCTTTGAAATACCAGTAACGTCAATCTTGTCACCTTCTGCGAAGATGTTAGCCTTGATTTCTTGACCTACTGTGTAATCAGCAGCGTTTTCAAACTTGAACTCTCTAAGAAATCTCTTGTTTGCAACACCAGCCTTAGCAAAGTGTCCTTTTCTTGGCTTGTTGACAAGAACTTCTCTAATGTCGCCATAGCCAACCTGTACAGCTGCATATCCATCGTTTTCTACTGTCTTAATCTGTGTAACAACATTTGGAGTAGCCTGCAATACAGTTACTGGAATTAAAACTCCATTTTCATTGAAGATTTGAGTCATTCCGACTTTTGTAGCTAAAATAGCCTTCTTCATTTTTCTGCACCTCCTGTTAATCTACAGCGGACCGGGTTTCATATTCCCACTCCGGTCATCCTAGATGGTCTACTGGATGCTTGGGTCTGCCCTAAAGCAAGACGCTTGGACCCTACTATATATAAACCCTAAGGATTACTTACTCATTCATTTTAAATAGATACTCTTTCGTATCTAATTTCATAGTTGTTTGCCTAGCTGTTTCTTAGTTGTTCTTCATCTTGATGACAATGTGAACACCAGCTGGCATCTCAAGTCCAGATAATGCATCTACTGTCTTCTGTGTAGGTGCAATAATATCAATCAATCTCTTATGTGTTCTCTGCTCAAATTGTTCTCTAGAGTCTTTGTACTTGTGTACCGCTCTTAAAATTGTAACTACTTCTTTCTTTGTAGGCAATGGAACTGGTCCACTTACCTTAGAACCTGTCTTCTTTACAGTTTCAATAATTTTTGCAGCAGATGCATCTATCAATTGATGATCATAAGCCTTGAGTGTGATTCTCATTACTTGACTTGCCATAAAAAAAGTCGCCTCCTTATTCGCACTTAAATTGCAGTACGACAAGCGGTGACTGTACACTCATCCGTGTGTTTCACGCTCATCGGAAGAACAAGCCAAGCACATAGCTCGACTAACAAACCTCAGCCTCCCGAATGGCTGATACTACACGCTCTCTGCTTTCGCAGAAATATTTTGTTCTGTACAGTGACTTGTCGCCAGGTATTATAACTTGACATTTGCTCCACGGAAAACCCACACGATAGAACTGTGTGGCAACCTCTCGCTTCTTCGCTATCAACTCACAACATGGCATATTGTACAACACAAATTTCGTTTTGTAAAGCTTTTTTTTCTTCTTTTTTTCGATTTTTTTCTCTTTGTGAAAATTGTACATTTTCTATTTCCTTTGATTGCAGTTCATTGGATAATATGCTATACTGATTCCATATAATAATGAAAGGAGTTAACTTCCTCTATGCACTTAAAAGATTTTTTTGATTTAAAACTATTAGAACAACTCTTAAAAGATTGGTCAAAAGCAACGGGTCTTGCTACTATTGCAGTTGACAATCAAGGAAAATATATTTCTAGCGAAATTGGTTTTACTGACTTTTGTATGAAATATACAAGAGGTTCTGCGGAAGGTAGTAAACGATGTTTAAAATGTGATAATGAATGTACTGGCACTTACTTTTGTCATGCTGGACTCATGGATTTTTCTGTTGATATTATGGTAGATAATATTTACCTCGGAAAAATTATCGGCGGACAAGTATTACCAAAAGAACCAAACGAAGAACAATTTAGAAAACTTGCAAATGAACTTGGTATTAACCCAGACCAATACATAAGGGCATTACGCAAAATTCCAATCAAAACAGAAGAAAGTATCCGTGCCTCTGCCAAACTGCTTGGTGACATTGTAAATATGCTTGTTAATTTTGAATATGTGAAAAAGAAAAATTCTTCTGTTGTTACTACCGTTTCTAGTGAAATTTCCCATGCGGTACAATGTATCAATGAAATTAAATCTAAAACAAACGAATTAGATAAGTTAGAAAGCACACAAAAAATTCTTGCTTTAAACGCTTCTATTGAAGCAGCCCGTGCTGGAGAATCTGGTCGCGGATTTGCTATCGTTGCTAATAAAGTAGGGGAACTTGCAAATACTTCTGACAACTTAAATAATTCTATCAAAACATCTGTGAATGAACTTGCTGGTATTATTTACCGTATGGAACAATCTCAAACAAAATAAAGAAAAAAATTCGCCGACAAAAAACTTCAATAAGTCTTTTGGATTTTATAAAAGCCAGTCTTTGATAGTATTTGTTTGAACACGCTCTCGCTCGGGACGAAACGAAACAGTACTAGGCTCGAAAAAACCTCGTGGGGGGACTGCCGTTTCTTTACGGTTCTGCACAAATACTATCAAGACTTGGCTTTTGCGAAAACATATAATTCATGATTTGATTCAAAAGACTTATTAAAGTTTTCTTCGGTTGTTTTTACCTATCCTCTAAATTCTCATATTCTTGTGACGGCATAACACACTTATAAGCAGGACGAATAATTTTATCTTGATTGATAAGTTCTTCCATTCGATGTGCACTCCAACCTGAAATTCTTGCAATCGCAAAAATTGGTGTAAATAATTCCCATGGTAAATCTAACATACTATACACAAAACCACTATAAAAGTCTACATTTGCACTTACGCCTTTATAAATACGGCGTTCTCTTGCAATCACTTCTGGTGCTAAGCGTTCTACTGTAACATATAATTTATATTCTTTATCTTTTCCCTTTTCATGAGCTAATCTTTCTACATACTGTTTGAAAATCTGTGCTCTTGGGTCAGAAATGGAATACACCGCATGACCCATACCATAAATTAAGCCTTTTTTATCAAACGCCTCTTTATGCAACAATTTTACTAAATATTCTTCTACTTGCTTTTCATCTGTAATATTTTTCACATTTTCTTTTAAATCTTTAAACATTTCCACTACTTTAATATTTGCACCACCATGTTTTGGTCCTTTTAATGAACCGAGTGCTGCAGCAATAACGGCATAAGTATCTGCTCCCGAAGAAGTTACTACATGAGTAGTGAACGAAGAATTGTTACCACCACCATGGTCAGCATGAAGCACAAGAGCAATATCAAGAATTCTTGCTTCTAATTCGGTATATTTCTTATTTGGTCGCAACATACGCAATAAATTTTCTGCGGTAGAGAGTTTTGCTTGTGGACGATGAATATATAAACTTTTTCCTCTTTCATAATGGTTATATGCATGATATCCATACACTGCCAACATTGGAAATACACTGATTAACATAATACACTGACGAAGAACATTCTCAATACTATTATCGTCTGCATGTTTATCATAACAAGCTAATGTCAAAACACTTCTTGCTAATGTATTCATCATATCTTTACTTGGAGCTTTCATAATAACATCTCGAACGAAATTTGTTGGAAGTGTCCTACAACTTCCTAATAATTGTTGAAACTCTTCTAATTCTTGTGTTGTTGGAAGTTCTCCAAATAATAAAAGATAGGTTGTTTCTTCAAAACCAAACCGTTTTCCTTCTTCAAAGCCTCGACATAAATCTTTTACATCAATTCCACGATACCGTAAAATTCCATCACATGGCACTTTTTGTCCATCTATTATCTCATGTGATTTGATTTCTGATATTTTTGTCAACCCAGCTACAACACCCATACCATTGATGTCACGAAGACCTCTTTTTACATCGTACACACCATACAAACTTGGGTCAATTACATTTTCCTGCTTACACTTTTGTGCTAATTCTTCAATTCCTTTTACTTTTTCTACTACGTTTTTTCCCATGCAAACTTCCTTTCTTTCTTCTTTTTATAAAACCTTTAGCAAAAGCCTTACTCTATTTTATATTTTATTCTACCTAAAATAATGGTATCCTAAAAAATATAAAACAGAGTAAGACTTCTAAAGATACTATGACTATCTAACAATACTTATTTTACTGCAATTACTTCCATTTCAAATAATCCACCTTTTGGAAGTGCTGCCGCCTGTACACAAGAACGTGCTGGTTTATTTTCCTTAAAATAATTTGCATAAATCGCATTGATTGCTGCAAAGTCTTTCATATCTGCTAAAAATACTGTTGTTTTTACAACATCCTGTAATGTGTACCCTGCTTCTTCTAATACCACTTGAATATTTTTAATTGCCTGCTCTGCTTGTGCTTCTACACCTTCTGCTAATTCTCCAGTTTCTGGAATAATCCCTAATTGACCTGAAGTAAATACCATATTTCCAGCTTTGACTGCATGTACATATGGACCTACGGCCGCTGGTGCTTTTTCTGCATTAATTGCCTGATTCATTTTAATACCTCACTTCTTTCCTACGTTATTGTAACAAAGTTTTACTGTGTAAAAAAGAGGAATTGGCTGTATCAGTCATTCCCCTTTTTTCAAAAATTATAGCATTACTTATCTACAGATATACTGTAACAAATTATGCACGGTTAGCAGAACCGAACAATGTAATCTTTTCACGAACTGTCTGCTTGATTGCTTCAGCACCTGGAGCTAAAAGCTTTCTTGGGTCAAAGCCCTTACCCTGTAAGTCTTTACCATCTTCAATGTACTTACGAGTAGCAGCTGCGAAAGATAACTGACATTCTGTATTTACGTTAATCTTAGCTACACCAAGGGAGATTGCCTTCTTAATCATATCTTCTGGGATACCTGTACCACCATGAAGAACTAATGGCATTTCACCTGTTAACTGCTGAACAGCATCTAAAGTTTCAAAACTTAAACCTTTCCAGTTAGCTGGATACTTACCATGAATGTTACCAATACCTGCTGCAAGCATAGTTACACCAAGGTCAGCAATTGCCTTACATTCATTAGGGTCAGCACATTCACCTGCACCAACAACACCGTCTTCTTCACCACCGATAGAACCAACTTCTGCTTCTAAGGAAAGACCCTTTTCATTACAGATGTCTACTAATTCTTTTGTCTTAGCAACGTTTTCTTCGATTGGGTAATGAGAACCATCAAACATTACAGAAGAAAATCCAGCTTCGATACACTTCATACATCCTTCATAGCTACCATGGTCTAAGTGAAGTGCTACAGGAACTGTAATCTTCATTTCCTCTAACATACCGTTTACCATACCAACTACTGTCTTGTAACCAGCCATGTACTTACCAGCACCTTCGGATACACCAAGGATAACTGGAGAGTTCATTTCCTGAGCTACTGCTAAGATAGACTTTGTCCATTCTAAGTTGTTGATGTTAAACTGACCTACTGCATAGTGACCTGCTTTTGCCTTTTCAAGCATTTCTTTTGCTGATACTAACATTATGTACCTCCTTATTTTATAAAAGAAAATTAAAAATTTGCTTCATGAATCCTTATAGAAAGTTCGATTCCAACCTTTGAGGGAGGAACTTCAAAAAGCCCTTTAGGGGTATTATAACCTATAATTAAAAAAAAGGAAACATAAATTTTTAAAATTCCTAGAGAAATACTAAAAAACTTGTTTCAATCCACAGTCGGTAATCTCAAAAAGACTGACATCATCGTAAAAACAACTTTAAAATCTGCAATAAACATACGCTCTTACTTTTCTTCTGTACTAGAAACTTCTTCCATGTCTTCTGTTTTGTTGGATTTTAACACCATGGAAAATGGTATTCCTTCATCCTGTATAACACGAGCTAAAAAGATACGAATTGCAGAAGATAAATCCAAACCTAACTTGTCAAATACTTCCGTTGCATCCTTTTTCATTTTCTCGTCTACACGCAACTGAATTAAACAACTTGCCATAACACATTCCCTCCTTTGTCTTTCATTTTTTAAAGTAGATAGGATGATTCCTTCTATTTTCTATCAATTAAAAGGAATATCTCTACCGTATCTCTATTATAATTCATAAAATATATAAGTATACCTGCCAAACTTGTCAAAAAAACTTTTTATTTTTTTGCCTACTTTGGCAGGTGTTTTTTTTTAAGTTTTAGAGTACAATGAGAGCCGTTGAAAAGAACAACCCAAATTATTATAAAATTTTAGAAAAGAAAGGAAAATAAAATCATGAAAAAATTATTAGTTTCTTTACTCACTTTGACAGCTTGTTTTATGTTGACATACACTACTACAGTTTACGCTAATCAGGAAGACACAAATGCACAGGTAACACCCGTATCTGATGATGATATGTTAGAATATCCTTTTGACCCTTATAACAATTAATAATTTTATATACCTTTTTCTAATTTTTCTTTATAAAAAGAAATTCTATGTAAATCACCACTTATCTCACAAAGATAAATACATTTTGTCAACATACTTTTTATATCAACACCCTCTTGATTTGGGTGTTTTTCTTTTTCTCTTTGAGCATTATTCCAAGCTATATTGTACATAGCACTATAACTAGCTCTAATTCTACGATTAAGTAAAGCATTTGATAAAATTTTAATATTAATTTTGTCTGAAATATCATACTCTTTTGTATTACCTAACTGACTAGAAACTACAGTCATTACAAACTCATACATATTTAAACAATTTTCTATTTGTTTCTGATTTTCAAATAAATCATAAAGCATTTCTATACACTCTTTTAATTCCAAGTGAAACCAATCCATCTTAGTTATCATATTTTGAATACAAGAAATTTCATTATTTGTCAAATACTTTTCTTCTAATTTCATTGCTACATCATATGGAATAGTATACTCAATAGCTTCTTTTAATTGCTCTACATAATCTTTTTTACTTAAACTCTTTTTATAAAATCCACTAATTATTTCTGCTCGTCTCAACGCTTGAGCATTCTCTGGAATTTCCAATGATATTAAAGATTTTATTTGTTGCAATAATTGTTCTCCTCGTTCAAACTTTCTATCATTTACCTGTTTCTTCCATTCTACAAATAACTCCAATGCCTCTGGACTATCTGTAATCAAATCTGTTTTATACAATTCCGTTGCCATATTCAATCTTTCAAATAATGCTCGAACTAATTGTCTTTGTGGTTCTGTTTCATGACGTTCTAATCTACTAATCGTTCTTTCTGAGCAAATCCCCTTACTTAATTTCAACATACTCATGCCAAACATTTTTCTTCTGATGCGAATAACATCTCCAATACAGTACACTTCTCTATCCACATAGAGATAACAAAAATCTTTGGTTTCTTTCGAAACATTGTATTCGTCATAAATATTTCCTAGCGTTTCTCTCCAATCTCTGCATTGTTTTAACCATTGTTTGAGTTTATCCGTCTGTCTTAGTTCTATTCCTTCGTTAATTTGTATTAAATATAGTAATAACTTTTCTTTGATTCCAAGCAATTCCCAGAAATAAAACATTCTATTTGCTTTTTGTAAAATCGTAATGGCATTATTACAAAAATTTAACCATTTTGCTACTTTTATCTTATCACTTGTCAGTTCTTCTCCCAGTTCCAATAGAAAATAATATACCAATTTAGGATAAATTTTTGCCATTGCAAAAGTATCTAATTGCATTGTATCAATATAGGAAAAGAGTTCTTCATATTTTAATAGCAACTTCTCATCTTCTTTATAATGTAAATATTCCAAATACAAATTCAATTCTTCTACGGACAATATTCTCTTTTGTAAACTTCTTTTCTCTAACTGTGGTATTGTCAAAGATGCTGCTTTTTCAAAAATTTCTTTTAGCTCTTTTCTTTCTGCTCCTTGATAACTGCGAATTTGTCCTAACATAGTCAAATAAAATTGTTCTTCTAATGAGTAATCCATATCATGTGTTTTATAATATTCATCTAAAAGTTGCTTTGCTTTTTCAATTTCGTTATACAAAATACAATGTATGATACCCTGTCTTTCTTTCCAATGTTTATATACACTATAATACAAAAAATTCTCATAATTTTCTGGTATAACGCCAAGTCTCTGTAATAAACAATCTTTTAATAATTTTTCTGCTTCTCTTTTTCCACTTTCAATACGACTTAACATACTCACTGCACACAAACCATCGCTCAACTGCTCTAATTTTATCTTCTTTTTTGTTCTTATTTCACTTAAAAATGAACCGAAATTATTATCCTTTATCATATGCCATCCCCATTCCCCATAAAAAAACAAAAAGTTCCACTACTTCTATAGAATGTAAATCAAACGACATTCAAAGAGTAATGGAACTTTCTCATTTGTTATAAATTACGTTATTCTATTCTTCATCTTCTAAGAAATCATCCAAATCTTCCTCAAAAAAATCTGTGGAATCTTCTTCATAATATTCTTCCTCGGAAGTTTCATATTCTGTATCTAACTCTTGATAATCGTCTTCTTCATCCTCGAAGTCATCATAGCCATCTTCATCATATAAAAGTGCTTCCATATCTGCGTCAGAACTTAACTTTATATTACGGTACTGCTTCATACCTGTTCCTGCAGGAATTAACTTACCAATAATAACGTTTTCTTTTAAACCAATCAATGGGTCAACCTTACCCTTAATTGCTGCTTCTGTCAGAACCTTTGTTGTCTCCTGGAAAGAAGCTGCAGAAAGGAAGGAATTTGTTGCTAAAGAAGCCTTTGTAATACCAAGCATTACCTGCTTGCCTTCTGCTGGCTCTTTACCTTCTGCTATCATTCTTGCATTGGTATCTTCATAATCCAAAATATCAACCATCGTACCTGGTAAGAATTCGGTATCCCCATTATTTTCAATACGAACCTTCTTTAACATCTGACGAACAATTACTTCAACGTGCTTATCATTGATTTCTACACCTTGTAAGCGATATACACGTTGTACTTCTTGTAACATATAATCCTGTACAGCACGAACACCTTTAATCTTTAAGATGTCATGTGGATTTACACTACCTTCTGTTAATTCGTCACCTGCTTCTAATAACTGATTTTCTAACACTTTAATTCTAGAACCATACGGAATTAAATATGCTTTTGCTTCACCAGTTTCTTCATTTGTTATAACTACTTCACGTTTCTTCTTTGTTTCTTTAATAGAAACGCGACCGCCAAACTCTGCAATAATTGCAAGACCTTTTGGCTTTCTTGCTTCAAATAATTCTTCTACTCTAGGAAGACCCTGTGTAATATCATCACCCGCTACACCACCGGTATGGAAAGTTCTCATTGTTAACTGAGTACCTGGTTCACCGATAGACTGAGCTGCAATAATACCAACTGCTTCACCTACTTGAACTGCTTCACCAGTAGCCATGTTTGCACCATAACATTTTGCACAAACACCTACGTGAGAACGACAAACAAGCACGTTACGAATCTTCACTTTTGCGTCCATACCAGCATCCATAATTGCCTTAGTTGCACAGATTCTAGCTGCACGCTTTGGAGTAATCATATGATTTGCTTTTACAATGACTTCTCCATTATCATCTAAAATAGTTTCACAAGAATATCTTCCTGTAATTCTTTCTTCTAAGCTTTCAATCACTTCTTTTCCATCGGAAAATGCCTTAATCCACATACCAGGAATTTCCTGTGTCGTGTCATGTCTACAATCCATTTCACGAATAATCAATTCTTGAGAAACGTCTACTAAACGACGAGTCAAGTAACCAGAGTCGGCAGTACGAAGTGCAGTGTCGGAAAGACCTTTTCTAGCACCGTGTGCGGAAATAAAGTATTCGAGTACGTCAAGACCTTCACGGAAGTTAGACTTAATTGGGAGTTCGATAGTTCTACCAGAAGTATCTGCCATCAAACCACGCATACCAGCAAGCTGTTTAATCTGCTTATCAGAACCACGCGCACCAGAGTCCGCCATCATGAAGATGTTGTTGTATTTATCCAAACCAGTAAGCAGAGCTGTTGTAATTTCGTCATCGGCCTGCTTCCATGTCTCAATCACTGCTTTATATCTTTCTTCTTCTGTTGTCTGACCACGTCTATGCTTTCTTGTAATCTTTTCAATCGTAGCTTCTGCCTCAGCAAGAATTTCTTTCTTTCTTGGAGGAACGGTCATATCAGAAATAGATACTGTCATGGCTGCTCTTGTAGAATACTTATAACCTAATGCTTTGATTGCATCTAATGTTTCAGCAGTCTTAGTTGCACCATGTGTATTGATACATTTTTCCAAAATCTTCTTTAACTGCTTTTTACCTACATGGAAATCAACTTCAAGTGCTAAATTATCTTCTTTGGTTTCTCTCTTTACAAAGCCAAGGTCTTGAGGAATAATTTCATTAAAGATACAACGACCAAGTGTTGTTTCTATTACACCTGAAATCTTTTCTCCATTCGCTAACTTCATTTCACGGCGAACCTTAATCTTTGCATGTAAAGTA
>CALAEX010000021.1 GCA_937891165.1 uncultured Lachnospiraceae bacterium
CGAGGTCTTTTCGAGCCTAGTACTGTTCCGTCTCGTCCCGAGCGAAAGCGTGTCCAAACAGTATCTATCAAAAAACGGCTTCTTTCATATGTACAAACAACAACTACTTTGCAGGAAATAAAAATTTCCCTTTTCAATTTGCCACAATCTATGTTATAATGTCGATTAGTCGCTTTTGAGCTAAATAAGAAGAACTGAGGAAAGAAAAAATGAAAGACAAAGATACTATCGCTTCCTTTGAAGCAAAATTAGCACAACTACTAGCATTAGGTCGAGCTAGTAAATATACTCTGGAAATCACAAAAGTAAATGACTTCTTCAAAGGTTTTGACTTATCTTCTGCACAAATTGACAAAGTATATGAATATTTAGAATCTAATGGCATCAACATAGTAACCCCGGTAGAAGAAGACGAACCAACGGAAGAAGCTTTATTAGACATGGAGCATGAGGATGATAATCTTCTTTTGGAAGAAGAAGATTTAAATGTCCTCGCTACCGTTATGTCCGATGACCCAGTAAAACAATACTTAAAGGAAATCGGAGATTATCCACTTCTTACAATTGATGAGGAAATTGAACTTGCCAAGCAAATTGCAAAAGGAGATGAAAAAGCTAAATTGATGTTAGCGGATTCTAATCTTCGTCTTGTTGTTAGTATTGCAAAACGTTATGTTGGTCGTGGGTTATCTTTTCTTGATTTAATTCAAGAAGGAAATTTAGGATTACTAAAAGCGGTAGAAAAATTTGACCATGAAAAAGGCTACAAATTTTCTACTTATGCTACTTGGTGGATTCGTCAAGCAATTACAAGAGCCATTGCAGACCAATCTCGTACCATTCGTATTCCAGTGCATATGTCTGAAGTAATTAACAAAACTTATCGTGTTTCTCGTACTTTAATGCAAGAATTAGGTCGTGAACCATCCGAACAAGAAATTGCTGAAGTAATGGGACTTCCAGCAGAAAAAGTAAGAGAAATTTTAAAAGTTTCTGCCGACCCAATTTCGCTAGACTCCCCAATTGGAGAAGAAGATGACAGCCACTTAGGTGACTTTATCAAAGATGAGCGTATTATGGGACCAGAAGAAGCTGCTACTTACTCTATGTTGCAAGACCAAATCGCAAAATTATTAGAAACATTAACAGAACGAGAACAGCGAGTTTTGACACTACGTTTTGGACTTCAAGATGGAAGAAGTCGTACACTCGAAGAAGTAGGAAAAGAATTTAATGTAACAAGAGAGCGTATTCGCCAAATCGAAGCCAAAGCACTTAGAAAACTTCGCCACCCAAGCAGAGCAAAATTATTAAAAGGCTATGATATTTAAAAAAAGAGAGCTGTTGAAAGGGTGTCTCACTAAGGGATTTTATTCCTTGGAAAAATATCGGCATAGTTTGGAGAAATCCGGCTATGCCGATTTTTTCTGTTCTTGGGGCAGCTCGACTGCTCCGATAAAGTTCCAACGGATGAGGATGGTCTGCTTATCGGTCTTGCTTGATTTCCATTGCCACAGGAACCAGATTGGCTGCCGCTTCAGTTCGGCCATGAAATCTTCCATATAGTTCACCTCCTTTCATGATGACGTTCTGCGTTGTGATCATCGGAGCACCTCCTTTCGCTTACATAGGGGAAATGTCAACCCCTTTACACTGAGCCACTGTGGAAAAGATGGCCGTTTTGGAAAAAGATTCGAAAATTTTCTTCCTTCACAGGTAGGCCACGGCAGAGCAGAAAGTAAACCCCCGTTGATGAGAAAATTTTCGTCCTTCACAGGTAGGTCACGGCAGAGGCAAAAGTAAACCCCCATTGGCGAGAAAATTTTCGTCCTTCATAGGTAGGTCACGAGAAGAGGAAAAGTTAAGCCCCTTTTAGCAAAAATTCTTTCTCTCCCTCGCTTTACACAGAAAAACGGGGCGTTTTGTATAGTGCCTTGCCGAAATTTTCTGCCCCTCATAGTTGTCCCTTGGTCAGCAGGAGGTCATTTTGACGAAGGTTGAGGAAATTTCTCCTTACACTCTGTAATGGAAACGAGAGTATCGGATTTACGAAGGTT
>CALAEX010000022.1 GCA_937891165.1 uncultured Lachnospiraceae bacterium
TGTCAGAAACGGATGCGGATATGATGCAAGTATTAGAAGTTGGAACAGAGTATATACAAGTAGTAGGGGCGTGTTTAGTTGTCTTTTCTACATTTATGTTAATCAAGGCTACTTTTAAAGGAAGTGGGGATATGAGTTGGTTTATTTTAACAACACTCCTTAGCTTTTTTATTCGCCTTGTTGTAACAGTAGGATTTGCTGATACATTTGGTGTAGATGTGATTTGGTGGGGATTTAATTTCGGTTGGATTATTTCCTTGTTATTATCGATTGCAAGGTATGTACAAGGTGGTTGGAAGAAAAAAGTACTAATAAAAAAGAAATAATACGAAAGGAAAAAAGAAATGAACATTAAATTATCAGACCATTTTACATATGGGAAATTATTGAGGTTTACCATATCTTCTATTTTGATGATGATATTTACCTCTATCTATGGTGTAGTAGATGGTTTTTTTGTATCTAATTTTGTTGGAAAAACACCGTTTGCCGCAGTGAATTTTATTATGCCAGTATTGATGATGTTAGGTACGATTGGATTTATGTTTGGAGCAGGTGGTAGTGCTTTAGTAGCAAAAACAATGGGCGAGGGGAAAGAAGAAAAAGCAAAAGAATATTTCTCTTTATTTGTGTATGTATCCCTTACTTGTGGTATTATATTAGCAATACTTGGAATTATCTTTCTGCGACCAATTGGGGAATTGCTTGGAGCAGAAGGAACAATGTTAGAGAATTGTGTTATATATGGACGAATTATTTTATTGGCACTTCCTGCATTTATTTTACAAATGGAATTTCAAAGCTTTTTTATTACCGCAGAAAAGCCACAACTTGGTCTTATTGTAACAGTATGTTCGGGTGTAACCAATATGATATTGGATGCTCTTTTTATTGCAATTTTTTCACTTGGGTTAGTAGGGGCAGCATTAGCCACAGCTTTAAGTCAAGTTGTTGGTGGAGTCATACCATTGTTTTATTTTGGAAGAAAAAATTCTAGTTTATTGAAACTTGGTAAAACAAGGTGGTATGGAAAAGCAATTATAAGAGCTTGTACCAATGGTTCTTCCGAATTGATGAGTAATATTTCAATGTCATTAGTAAGTATGTTATATAATGCACAGTTACTTCACTATGCAGGAGAAAATGGTGTGGCGGCTTATGGTGTTTTAATGTATGTTAGTATGATTTTTATAGCGGCATTTATTGGTTATTCGATTGGAACAGCACCTGTCGTTGGGTTTCATTATGGAGCAGGAAATCATACAGAATTAAAAGGTTTGTTAAAAAAGAGTATGGTTATTATTTTAACATTTTCCGTTGGTATGTTGTTGCTTGGAGAAGTATTAGCAGAGCCATTGTCGAAATTATTTGTTGGATATGATGAAGAATTATTTGCTTTAACTTGTCGAGGATTTCTAATTTATTCTTTTTCTTTTTTGTTTTCTGGAATTGCAATTTTTGGTTCTTCCTTTTTTACTGCGTTGAATGATGGATTGACCTCGGCATTGATTTCTTTTTTGAGAACATTAGTCTTTCAGATAGCAGCTGTATTGATTTTGCCAACATTATTTGGAATTGATGGAATTTGGTATTCTATTGTAGTCGCAGAAATTATGGCAGTGATTATTACAATCTTATTTTTAGCATTAAAAAGGAAAAAGTATCAATATTGGTAAGAAGTAAAGGAGGAAATTTATGGAATTAGCAATGATAACATTAGAACAAGTAGGAATTTTGTTTTTGTTGATTTTTGTAGGATTTGTTAGTGTTAAAACAGGAGTAATTCAACCAGAGGCAAAAAAGATATTTTCTAACTTTTTAGTTTCTATTGTTATGCCAATGGTAATATTGAATTCTTATATGTCAGAATTTGACCCAGAGGTTTTATCTAACTTGTTATTATCCTTTGTTCTTAGCACAGTAGTAATGTTAATAGGTATTATCGTTAGTTTTGTTGTTACAATAAAATCAAAGAGTAAAAATAAAGCAATTCTTCGATTTGGAAGTATGTTTTCTAACTCGGTTTATATGGGCTTTCCTTTAATACAGGCAATGTTTGGAGCAGAAGGATTGTTATATACAAGTGCGTTTGTTACGATGTTTAATCTTTTTGTATGGACGATAGGATATGTCATTGTCAGTGGAAAACCATTTGGAAAAGAAGTATTAAAGAATGTAATAACAAATCCAGTGTTGATTTCTATTGTAATAGGTTTAGTGATATATTTAGGACGAGTTCCTATACCAGAAATTATAAAGCAACCAATTGCTTTAATTGGAAATATGAATACTTCGCTTTCTATGATTATTATTGGTATGGTTATTGCTAGTAGTAATATTAAGGCATTTATAACAAATAAAGAAATTTGGGTATTGTTAGTTCGTCGTTTGATTTTAATTCCAGCGATTTGTTTTGGTATATTTTATTTATTTGGCATTAATGGAATTGTAGCAAATATTGTGTTAATTTTAGAAGCTTGTCCTACCGCAGCGATTACTTCTGTATTTGCTATTCAATTTAATCATGATGAAAACTTGGCAGCAGGAGCTGTAGTTTTAACTACACTTTGCAGTATTATTACATTGCCAATGTTTGCGATTTTATTGACTATGTTATCTTAAGTATTTTAGAAGATATCAATTATAACTACTTGATACAAATAAGTCCTTACCATCACCCTTGTTGGGGACTTATTTGATTCAGTTAAATGAAAGCAGTACAAGATTCCTACTTTTCAATTTCAGTAAAATAGTGTATAATAAAAACTAGTATAGAAATTTATACTAAATAAATTTTCGTTCATTCTGTTAATCATGTAATTAGAATATCTATAAAGCATATATCCCATTATAAAAAAAGGAGAAAATAAAAATATGGTAGAAGATTTCTCAATGATGTCTCTTTCTGAGTTAAGAGAAGAGGCAAAAAAGAAAGACCTAAAGGGAATATCAGCAATGAGAAAACAAGAGTTGATAGATTTATTAGCTACTTTAGGAAAAGAAGAAGTGAAAGAAGAACAGATAATAGAAGAAACAAAGGTAGAAGAAATGAATTCACAAGAAGAAGTAAAAGTACAAGAAGAACAGCGTTTTACACAAATATCACAAGAAAGTCGTAAATCAATATCAGCACAGGGGGCTGTAGAACGTGGACAAGCCGGAATGGGTACTAATGTACAAAGAAGACCTATCTTGTCACAACATAACGAAGGGGTGGAGAAAAAGTTAGTACAGCAGCCAAAGCCATCTTATAATGCACAGTCTTCCCAACAACGTACAAATTCCCAACCTGATTTTACAGCAATGTCTGCGAAAGAATTAGAGTCATGGGATAGTGGAGAAACAAAAACTGGTATTTTAGAGGTAATGTCCGAAGGATTTGGTTTTGTTCGTTGTGACAATTATCTTCCAGGAGAAAATGATGTATACGTGAGTCCACAGTTAATTCGTAAATATGGATTGCGTACAGGAGATATTATTTCAGGCAATACAAAAATCCGAACAACAGCTACAGAAAAATTTAGTGCTCTCTTGTATGTGACTACAATGAATGGAGTAGCACCTTCTGAACATAGAAGACCAAAGTTTGAAAATTTAACACCAATTTTCCCAAATAAGAGAATTCATTTAGAAACTCCAGGATGTCCAGTGGCAATGCGTATGGTAGATTTAATTTCTCCGATTGGAAAAGGACAGCGTGGTATGATTGTATCACAGCCAAAGACAGGTAAGACTACATTGTTAAAACAAGTAGCAAAAGCTATTACAAAAAATCATAAAGAGATGCATTTGATTATTCTTTTAATAGATGAACGTCCAGAAGAAGTTACAGATATTAAAGAGTCGATTGAAGGAGATAAAGTAGAAGTCATTTATTCTACGTTTGATGAATTGCCTGAAAATCATAAGAGAGTTTCTGAAATGGTAATTGAGCGTGCGAAGCGTTTAGTAGAACATAAAAAAGATGTTGTGATTTTACTTGATAGTATTACAAGATTAGCAAGAGCTTATAACTTAACTGTACAAGCAAGTGGACGTACGCTTTCGGGAGGTTTAGACCCTGCGGCTCTCCATATGCCAAAGAAATTTTTTGGTGCGGCTAGAAATATGAGAGAGGGTGGAAGTTTAACTATTCTGGCAACTGCATTAGTAGATACTGGTAGCCGTATGGATGATGTGGTATTTGAAGAATTTAAAGGAACAGGTAATATGGAATTAGTGCTTGATAGAAATCTTTCTGAAAGACGAGTGTTTCCTGCAATTGACTTGCCGAAATCAAGTACAAGACGAGAAGATTTATTACTGACATCAAATGAACAAGAAGCCGTAACCATTATGCGTCGTGCATTAAATGGAATGAAGTCAGAGGAAGCTACAGAACGTATTATTCAAATATTTACACAGACAAAAAATAATGCAGAATTTTTAGAGCAGATAAAAAAGATAAAGTTGGGTTAGAAAAAATAAATTCTTTTTATTGACTTTTTGATAAAAATGAGCGAATATAGTTATCAGATAGAGAGTTATTCATATAAGTTTGTAATTAAGAATATAAAAATATTCAGAAACATAAGAAAGGATGGTAGTATTATGGGAATTATAGCTCGTTTTAGAGACATTATGGCAGCAAATATTAACGCTCTTTTAGATAGAGCGGAAGACCCAGAAAAAATGATTGACCAATTAATGAGAAATTTGGCTTCTGACCTTGCTGAAGTAAAAGAGGAAACCGCAGCAGTAATTGCAGAGGAAAAGAGAACAGAACGTGAAATGAATAAATGTGCAAGCGAAATGGCAGAATTGACAAATTATGCTATGAAAGCAGTACAGGCAGGAAATGATAATGATGCTCGTAAGTTCTTAGCAGAAAAAGCTACTTTAGAAGGTAAAATGGCAGGTCTTACAGAAGCTTATCAATTAGCACATCAAAATGCAGATAATATGCGTGCGATGCATGATAAATTAGTTCAGGATATCAATCAGTTAGAAGCAAGACGTGAAATGATTAAGGGTAAGATGGCAGTTGCTAAGACCCAAAAGAAAATCAATGAAATTACAGGAAATGCTGTTTCTAGTGCGAATGATAGTATTGCAGCATTTGAGCGTATGGAAGCAAAAGCAAATAAAGAACTCGATAAGGCAAGAGCAATGGCAGAGTTAAATAAAGGCGTAGATGCTAGTATTGAAGATTTAAAAGCAAAATATTCCGTAAACTCTAATGTGGAAGCAGAATTAGCAGCTTTAAAAGCAGGATTGATGAAGTAAGGATACTTAGACCTTCGGCAGAATGGCAGAAATGTGCATCATAAAATGTACATAGCAAAATGCCGAAGGTTTTTATAATTATAGAAAGTATTTGCATATTATAATGAATAACGTAAGAAAAGGAGTAGAGTTATGGGCAGAGCAGGCGGTGGAAGCCGTGGCGGCGGTGGTCGTAGCGGCGGAGGAAGTTTTTCAAGAAGTGGTGGAGGCAGTAATTTTCGAGGAAGTAGTGGTGGTGGTCGAAGTGGTTTAGGAAGTGGTATGAATGGAAGTTTTGGTGGTGGCTTTGGAGGAATGCCATCTCATAGACCAGAACCACATAGACCATCTAGACCACCTAGACCAGTGATTATTACACCAGGTTCTGGACGTAAGACAGTGATTATCAATAATAATAGACCAACAGGAACGACAACACAGACACAAGGGCAAACAACACAGACAGCAAATACTGCTGCCACACAGGAAAATACAGCATCAAAACCATTGACATTAGAACAAAAAATTCATCGAGCAGAACGCTTGGCAGGAGAGGCTAGGGAAGCAAAAAAAGGAGTAGTAAAATGGTTTGTAGTAGCGTTTCTTCTTCTTGCATTTGGAATTTTTCTTTCTATTACATCAAGTAATGACGGATATGAAAAAATAGTTTTAAATGGAACAGTAGATGTTGGCTATGCTTTAGATGAAGGATTTACTTATAATGGTGGAAAAACAGAAAAAGCTTGTGAACAGTTTTATAAAAAAACAGGAATTCCTCTTTATTTTTATACCGTAGAACAGTTTAATGCACCAGCTACTGCATGTGATGAGTATACAAAGAATTTATATGATAAATTATTCCAAGATGAAAATCATGTGTTAATTGCTTATTTTGATAATGTAGACTGGTGGAGTTGGCAGTATGGTGCGAATGTGTCTGTTCATATGGCAGATAGTGAAATCAATGATTTAATTGATGAAATTTATAAGTATTGGTATGATGATAGCTTAAGTAATGATGAAGTTTTAGCAAAGGGTATTGAAAGTTATACAGAATATGTGACCTCCTCTAGTAGTGGAACGGCAACGATTGGAGGCTTATTGTTAATTGCAGGTGGTGTTGTAGTAGTTATAGCAATTTTTTCTTATATTGGTAAAGGAAAAGAAGAAAAACGATATGAAGAAGAAGCGAAAACACTTCGTACAGAACAAATTTTAAGTCAACCACTAGAAACTTTTGGAAATCAAGAAGTAGAAGATTTAAAAGATAAATATGATAAAATGTAGAAAAAAGCAAAGGAATATCTTAAGAGAAAGGAGAGAATACTATGTCAAAGAAAATTTATGTAAAACCCTCGAAATCACAATCGAAAATTGGATTTGTGGCTGGACTTATTTTTTGTTTGCTTGGTATATTTTTCGTCATTCCTACGTTTGGACCATTTGGTATTGTGTGGACATTGATAGCAGTATTGATTACGTATAATGCTTGGCGGGGCGGATTCACAGAAAAAGGTATGGCTAGCAGGGTTATTGAAATTGAAGATACAGATGATATAGTACAGAATCATTCTAATACAAAACAGACGGTAGAGGAACGTTTAAAGTCTTTGCAAAGTCTTTATGAGCAACGTTTTATTACAAGAGAAGAATATGAACAAAAAAAGAAAGAAATATTAAAAGATTTATAGGATTTTTGTTGCAGTTCAGTCATGTTTTATAGGTGGCTGAACTGTAATAGTAACCTGTAGTAAATTAACTCGAGAAAAAATACTGGATTTTTTGTACAAAGTATCGTATAATATAAATGATGGGCAAAAATGTCTACGTGCGGAGTATTGTTCCGAGACTTCTGAATAGCACATTGCGATTTGGAGTGTATTATTCAGTTGTTTCGGGTACTCCGTAATTTAACCGAATTAAATAAGTTCCCTAATTCAAGTGCATAGAGCATTAAGTGGTGGGTTAGGGACTTATTTGATTCGGTTATGAGTAAGTAGCGAAGCGGATTACGAATATCCGTTTGAGCAAGATAAACAATTAAAAGGAGACTAAAATATGAGTTATAAAAGTTTTTCCATGGAACTTGCTGGTAGAACTTTAACAGTAGATGTTGGTAGAGTAGCAGCACAAGCGAATGGTGCAGCATTTATGCACTATGGTGATACTGTTGTGTTATCTACAGTGACAGCAGCAGAAAAACCAAGAGAAGGAGTAGATTTCTTCCCTTTAAGCGTGGAATATGAAGAAAAATTATATGCCGTAGGTAAAATTCCTGGAGGTTTTACAAGAAGAGAGGGAAAAGCATCAGAAAATGCAATTTTAACTTCTCGTGTAATTGACCGTCCAATGCGTCCTTTATTTCCAAAGGATTATAGAAATGATGTTACAATTAACAATATGGTAATGTCTGTAGACCCTGAGTGTAGTCCAGAATTGACAGCAATGCTTGGTTCTGCGATTGCGGTTGCTATTTCTGATATTCCATTTGATGGTCCATGTGCAACAACACAGGTAGGTATGATTGATGGTCAGTTTATTTTCAATCCAAATGCTATACAAAATGCAATATCCGATTTAAAGCTTACGGTAGCTTCCACAAGAGAAAAAGTCATTATGATTGAAGCTGGTGCAAATGAAATTCCAGAAGATAAGATGATTGAAGCAATTTATGCAGGACATGCTATAAATCAGCAGGTAATTGAGTTTATTGATAAAATTGTAGCTGAGGTTGGTAAATCAAAGCATGAATATACAAGCTGTGCAATTCCAGAAGAGTTATTTGCAGCAATTAAAGAGATTGTAACACCAGAACAGATGGAAGAAGCAGTATTTACAGATGTTAAGCAAGTAAGAGAAGAAAATATGCGTCAATTAAAGGAAAAGTTAGCAGAGAGTTTTGCGAACAACGAAGAATGGCTTGCTTTAATTGATGAAGCTGTTTATCAGTATGAAAAGAAAACAGTTCGTAAGATGATTTTAAAAGACCATAAACGTCCAGACGGCAGAGAAATGACACAAATTCGTAAATTAGCAGCAGAAGTAGATATTGTGCCTAGAGTACATGGTTCTGCAATGTTTACAAGAGGACAGACACAGATTTGTAATGTATGTACATTAGCTCCTCTTTCTGAAGCACAGAAATTAGACGGTTTAGATGATGCAACAACAAAGAGATATATGCATCATTATAATTTCCCATCTTATTCTGTTGGTGAAACAAAAGTATCTAGAGGACCAGGTCGTCGTGAAATTGGACATGGTGCGTTAGCAGAGAGAGCTTTACTTCCAGTTCTTCCAGATGAAGCAGATTTCCCTTATGCAATTCGTACGGTATCTGAAACATTTGAGTCCAATGGTTCTACTTCTATGGCTTCTACTTGTGCTTCTTGTATGTCTTTAATGGCAGCAGGTGTTCCAATTAAGAAGATGGTAGCAGGTATTTCTTGTGGTTTAGTAACTGGTGATACCGATGATGACTTTATTTTGTTGACAGATATCCAAGGATTAGAAGACTTCTTTGGTGATATGGACTTTAAGGTAACTGGTACAGATGCAGGTATTACAGCAATTCAGATGGATATTAAGATTCATGGTTTAACAAGAGCAATCGTAGAAGGTGCAATTGCAAGATGTCGTGAAGCTAGAATGTTTATTATGGAAAATTGTATGAAACCAGCAATTGCTAAGCCAAGAGAAGAAGTTGGACCATATGCTCCAAAGATTGTTCAGATTCAGATTGACCCTGCAAAGATTGGTGAAGTAGTTGGTCAAAGAGGTAAGACTATCAATTCTATCATTGAGCAGACAGGTGTAAAGATTGATATTACAGACGAAGGTGCAGTTTCTGTTTGTGGTACAGATGCAAAAGCAATAGAGAAGGCAGTAAACTTTATTCAGATTATTGTAACAGATTTTGAAGCAGGACAGATATTAGAAGGAAAAGTAGTTAGTATTAAGGAATTTGGTGCATTTCTTGAGTTTGCTCCTGGAAAAGAAGGCATGGTTCATATTTCTAAAATTTGTAAAGAGAGAATTGACCATGTAGAAGATGTTTTAACACTTGGAGATGTTGTAAAGGCGGTTTGTCTTGGCAAGGATAAGATGGGCAGAGTAAGTTTCAGTATTAAAGATGTAAAGTAGTGTCATAAGATAAAATTGGAACTGCTGTATAGGAAAAATATACAGCAGTTCTTTTATAAAACATGATAAATAAAGTAGTTCAACAAAATAATCAAGCATTCTTCTACTTCTATTAGTTAGTGGCAGGATGAATTGACAGGAAGAAGAAAAGTATGGTAAAAATAATAGAATTAGAAAATGGCATTCGAGTTATTTTAGATACAATGCCTCATCTGCATACCGTATCTTTTGGTGTTTGGGTAAAAGTTGGTTCTGTCAATGAAACAATAGAGAATAATGGTATTTCTCATGTGATAGAGCATTGTTTATTTAAAGGAACGACAACTCGTTCTGCAAAGCAATTAGCAGGGGAAATTTCTGCGATTGGAGACCAATTAAATGCTTTTACAAGTAAAGAATGTACGGCATTTTATGGAACGACTTTGACAGAATATCTTCCTAAAATGATAGAATTAGTGGGAGATATGCTACACAATTCTACTTTTGAAGAAGAGGCATTACAAAAGGAACTAGGTGTTATTTTAGAAGAAATTGATATGTATGATGATTCTCCAGAAGATTTAGTCCATGAGTTATTAGAAAAGAATGTATGGAAAAATCATGCTCTTGGGTATATTATTTCAGGAGAAAAGTCAGTTGTTTCTAAAATGACAAGACAGCAAATTTTAGATTTTATGAAATTGCATTATTGCGGAAATAATATGGTAATTTCTGTTGCTGGTGGATTTGATGAAGCACAAACGATTCGATATATAAAACAATATTTTGAACCAATAGAAAAGCAGGGTGTTGGTATAAACCAGACAACAGATTGTGATACTGTTCCTATCTTTCATCGATGTCTTTGTGAGCGAAAAAAAGATTTAGAGCAGTTGTATATGAATTTAGCATTTCCAACAGTGAATGAAAGAGATGAGAAACGACATACACAGGTGATATTAAATGGTTTGTTAGGAGGTAGTAATAATTCTAGACTGTTTCAGCAAATCAGAGAGGAATTAGGACTAGCCTATTCTGTTTATTCGTATTCTAGCTTATTCCATCATGCCGGTTTATTTCATGTAGATGTAATTATCAATCCTGATAATACAGAGAAAGTGTATGATAAGTTAAATGAAATTTTTATGGATTTTGCAACTCATCCTGTGAAAGAACAAGAATTAAATAGCTTATATAATCAAATCCGAATTGAAACAATTATGGGTAGTGAAAGTGCTAGGAATCATATGGAAAGAAATGCGAAATCACTCTTACATTATGGAAGATATGTTCCATTAGAAGAAATGTTAGATAATTTATCTAAGGTAACAAGTGAAATGGTTTGTGATTTTAGTGCAAATTATCTTAAAATGGAACAAGCGGGAATTTGTTTCGTTGGAGATATAAATGAAGAAGTAGATAAAATAAAAAACTATTGGAAGTAAAAGCAAAGATTGCTTTAGAATGGAGGACTTATGAATTATAGAAGAAATACAATGTGTGTACAAGGTGGATATGAACCAAAAAATGGAGAACCAAGAGTGACTCCTATTTGTCAGAGTACAACATATAAATATGATAGTAGTGAAACTGTAGGTAAATTATTTGATTTAGAAGAGAATGGATTTTTCTATACTCGTATTGGAAATCCTACAGTAGATTGTGTAGAAAAGAAAATTGCAATGTTAGAGGGTGGCGTTGGTGCAATGTGTACTTCTTCTGGTCAGGCTGCTTCTTTGATTGCTGTTTTAAATATTTGTGAGGCAGGAGACCATATGATTTCTACTGCTGCCATTTATGGTGGTACAATGAATTTATTTTCCGTTACCTTAAAGAAATTTGGTATTGATGTAACGTTTGTAGACCCAGAAATTTCTGCTGAAGATTTGCAAAAAGAAATCAAGGAAAATACAAAGTTAATTTTTTCTGAAACACTTTCTAATCCATCTTTAGTAGTGTGTGATATTGAAAAGTTTGCTACTGTAGCACATCAGAATGATATTCCTTTGGTTATAGATAATACATTTGCTACTCCAATGCTTTGCCGTCCAATTGAATTTGGTGCAGATATTGTTGTACATTCTACTTCAAAGTATTTAGATGGTCATGCAACTGCATTAGGTGGAGTGATTGTAGATAGCGGTAAATTTCCTTGGGATAATGGAAAATTCCCTGGACTTTCTACTCCAGATGAATCTTATCATGGTATGGTGTATACAAGAGATTGTAAGGAAACCGCTTATATTACAAAGGCAAGAGTACAGTTAATGAGAGATTTAGGTTCTACACCAGCACCACAAAATGCATTTTATTTAAATTTGGGATTAGAAACATTACATCTTAGAATGGAGCGTCATAGTGCAAATGCATTAGCTGTAGCAAAATGGTTAGAACAAAATGAACACGTATCTTGGGTAAATTATCCAGGCTTAGAAAGTAATCAATACTATGATTTAGCAAAGAAGTATATGCCAGCGGGTACAAGTGGTGTGATTTCCTTTGGTGTAAAGGGTGGTAGAGAAGCTGCAATGAAGTTTATGGATAGCTTAAAATTAGCTGCTATTGTTGTTCATGTGGCAGATGCTAGAACAAGCGTTCTTCATCCAGCAAGTACAACACATCGTCAGCTTACAGATGAGCAGTTAGTTGCTGCTGGTGTTGGAGCAGATTTAGTGAGAATGTCGATAGGTATTGAAGATATTACAGATATTATTGAAGATTTAAAGCAAGCATTTGAGTGTTAAAAATTGCTTTTACGTTTGTTAGAGAGAGGGTTGTAGATTATATGGCAACAAAACATACAAATACAACGAGTGCGAGAAATGTTGTGGAAACGAGAAAAAGTACGCCGCAAAATAAGCCAACGAGAACTAGGAGTTCGGAAGTAAGAAGTACACAAACAACTGTAAAAAACAGAAATGTTAGTACAAGACGTCCGATAGAGGAGGAATATCAGGAGGAATTAGTACCTGAATTGAGTAATGAATTGATTCTTTTGGTTACGTTAGTAGTTTCCGTACTGCTGTTTTTAAGTAATTTTCGTTTAAGCGGGACAGTAGGAGAACTGATTAATCAGGTCACTTTTGGATTGTTTGGAGTTTTGGCATATGTAATACCATTTTTTCTCTTTTTTGGAGTTGCATTTTATCTTGCAAATCACTTATCAAATCGGCGGTATATTATAAAATTAGCAGCATCTATTGGCTTATTTATCATAGTTGCAGCTGTATTTCAGTTAGTATGTGGAGCTTCGGAGGAGTTAAGTTTATTAGAATATTATCAAACTTCTGCTGAAAATAAATCAGGTGGAGGGTTACTTGGTGGATTTTTCTGTTGGATGTTTACGCCACTTTTTGGAATAGTCGGAAGTTATGTAGTATTAATAGGAATTGCGATTTTTCTTATTATGATTTTAACAGGAAAAGCATTATTTGCTTTATTGGCAGAGGTTAGTGGAAGAGAAGTAGAAAAACAGAAAGAAAATTATAAAAATTATGTAGAAGAACGTCGTGTCATTCGAGAAGAAAAAAGGGAAGAACGAGAAAGAACAAAAAGTCGAGCACAAAGTTTTTTGTTGCAACAACAAGAGGAAAAAGAAAAAAGTGAAGTAAAAAGAAATTTTTTTGGAGGGTTTTCGTCTACTGTACCAGTAGGTGTCTCAGTTTCTGAGCCAAAAGTAGTTCCTGAAAAAGAGAAGAAGGAAAAAACATCAGTAGCTGCAAAAGTAGAAAAAAAGGTTTCAGAAACTAAGGTATTCGAACCAATAAAACCAGTAACAGCAAAAGTTAATCTTTCTGTAGTTAATACTTCAAAACCAAAGTCTATAGTGCCAAAGGAAGAATCTATTGTTTCTAAAGAACAGATAGTACAAGATGTAGATACTATTGCTTCTATGCAAGAAGTAAAACAGGAAAAGCAAGAGGAAAAATTAAATTGGGAAATTTTTTCTCAGAGCTGGGAAGAAGATGAGGAAGAGGATGAATATCAAGGTAATATTTTAAGCATAGAACCGGTAGAATCTATAGAAAAAGAATCAAAGAGGGTTACTCCTATGAACAATTCTTTAGAAAAAACAAAAGAGTTGGATATAGATACGCAGGACTATCAATTATCAAAAGATACGGTGGACGTTATCAATCGTATTTATGAAGAACCTTTTGAACCAAGTTTTTCAGAGCAGTCGCTGATAGATAAGAGACAACCCGAAAGTCAAGTAGCAAAGGAAGCTTTTGAACATACAGCTTATGGAGTTTCTGGTTATCAAACAAGAAAAGTAGAAAAAGAAAAGGTTATGACCGTAGAGAAGCCTAGTCAAGAAGAATTTGATAAAATGGCAGCAGAGGCAGATGCAGGACAAGAGGAGGTAGTTTCAGAATATCAATTTCCATCGATTGAGTTGTTATCGAAGCCTATAGTGAAGAATAGTGGTAATAATGAAGAAGAATTGAAACAGACAGCAGATAAATTAAAAACAACACTAGAAAGTTTTGGCGTGAGGGTAACGATTAGTAATGTAAGTAGAGGACCTTCTGTAACTCGTTATGAACTTCAGCCAGAGCAAGGAGTAAAGGTAAGCAGAATTACAGGATTGGCAGATGATATCAAATTGAATTTGGCAGCAGCGGATGTTCGTATTGAAGCACCAATTCCAGGAAAAGCAGCAGTTGGTATTGAAGTACCAAACAAAGAAAATACAGCTGTATTTCTTCGAGAATTGATAGAATCAAAGGAATTTTTAAGTCATAGTTCTAATATTGCGTTTACTGTTGGAAAAGATATTGGTGGACAAAATGTAGTAGCTGATATTGGAAAAATGCCACATTTATTAATTGCAGGTTCAACAGGTTCTGGTAAATCAGTTTGTATCAATACAATTATTATGAGTATTTTATATAAAGCTCATCCAAATGATGTAAAATTGATTATGGTAGACCCTAAAGTGGTGGAATTAAGTGTGTATAATGGGATTCCTCATCTTTTAATTCCTGTTGTGACTGACCCTAAAAAAGCATCTGCTGCATTACATTGGGCAGTAACAGAAATGATGCAACGATATGACAAATTTGCAACTCTTGGTGTTCGTGACTTAAAAGGATATAATGAGCGTGTAGAAGAGTCAGCAAAAGAGGGATTTGTAGATGAAAATTTCCCAAAACTTCCACAAATTGTTATTATTGTAGATGAACTTGCAGACTTGATGATGGTAGCACCTGGAGAAGTAGAGGATGCGATTTGTCGTTTAGCACAGATGGCAAGAGCCGCTGGATTACATTTAATTTTAGCAACGCAACGTCCATCGGTAAATGTCATTACTGGTTTAATTAAGGCAAATGTGCCATCCAGAGTAGCTTTTGCTGTTTCTTCTGGAATTGATTCTAGAACGATTTTAGATTCTGTAGGGGCGGAAAAATTGCTAGGAAAAGGTGATATGCTGTTTTTCCCATCGGGATATCCAAAGCCAGTGCGTATTCAAGGAGCTTTTGTATCAGATAAAGAAGTAAGTCATGTTGTGGAATTTTTAAAGAGTCAAATGGTTGGAACGACAAGTTATAACGAAGAAATAAAAAAGAAAATAGAGAATGGAGTTTCTTCGGATGGAGTAAGTGGTAGTTCTTCTTCTGGCAACGACAATGGAAAAGATGAATATTTTGCAGAAGCAGGACGCTTTATTATTGAAAAGGATAAAGCATCCATTGGAATGCTACAACGTGTTTATAAAATAGGTTTCAATCGTGCCGCACGTATTATGGACCAATTATCAGAAGCGGGTGTAGTTGGACCAGAAGAAGGGACAAAACCACGAAAAATTTTAATGACACAGGAGGAATTTGAAGAATATCTTTCTATGTAATTTGTAGGGATATTTTTGGTGTTAAGTTAATGGAGAATCGCATTTAGAAAGCACGAGTTCGATGTCTACATCTACTAAAATGATATCGTATCCAATGCGACAGACACATCGCCATGGAATGATATATTCTTGGTCACGACCAAACATACCCCAGATTTTACATGGTCCTGGAATGATAAGACGTTCAATACAGCCTGTTTTTAAATTAAATTCGATATCACCAACAAAACCAATACGCTCTCCATCACGTAAATTGATGACCTCTTTTTGACGGAGCTTACAAATACGGATGGAATCGTCTTTACAATCATTTTTCATAGATTACCTCGTTTTGTATATGGTTTTCATATTATATTATGCAATCAAGAGAAAAAACAGAAGAACAGACTAGGAGGAGTTTATTATGAAATGTCCATTTTGTGGAAAAGATAATACAAGGGTGATAGATTCTAGACCAGCAGATGATGGAAATACAATTCGTCGTCGTCGTCAATGTGATAAATGTCTAAAACGTTTTACAACGTATGAAAAAGTAGAGGCAATTCCATTGGTGGTAATCAAAAAAGATAATAACCGAGAATCATATGACCGTTCTAAAATTGAAGCGGGAGTTTATCGTTCCTGTCATAAACGACCAATTTCTGTAGAGCAAATTGATGCATTGGTGGATGAAATCGAAACAGCTATTTTTAATCTCGAAGAAAAAGAAGTACCAAGTAGTGTCATTGGGGAAATTGTAATGGATAAACTTAGAGAATTAGATGCGGTAGCATATGTTCGATTTGCATCGGTATATCGAGAATTCAAAGATGTGAACACCTTTATGAATGAAATAAAGAAAATTTTAGACAAATAATAAATAAGTTGTTGCTAGCCTTTTAGAATTTATAAAAACGTTTACTTTAGTGGAATGTAGTCGGACACGCTTTCGCTCGGGACGAAACGTAACCGCACTAAGCTCGAAAAGACCTCGCTAAGTGCGAACGTCTCTTTACGGTCCTCTTTAGCATTTCACTAAAGTGAAACGTTTGCGAAAGGTATTGACAAAGTAATTATAATGTTGATTTAAAACAAAAGCCATCCCTTTTGAAGTATCCCTTTTTAAGATGAGTGATTAAATAGTAATATTATATGAGTTTTTCTTAAGATTAGCTTGACCTGTAGAATAATGTTTGTTATAGTAAAAAGCGAAAACTTTCTTATTTTGGGAGAGATGAGAAAGGGGTTTTATGTTTTGCAAAACGTATAGTGCTGTCCTTCATGGAATGGAGGCAGTTATTGTCCAAGTCGAAACAGATGTTAGAAATGGACTTCCACAGATGCAAATGGTTGGAGCGTTAGCATCTGAAGCAAAAGAGGCAAGAGAGCGAGTTCGTGTTGCGATAGAAAATTCAGGTTTTCGTCTTTTGCCAAAGCGTATTACAATCAATTTATCTCCAGCAGATATTAAAAAAGAGGGTACATCATTTGACCTCGCAGTAGCAATCTCAATTCTTGCCGCATTCGGTATTATTCCTGAAGAAAAAATAAAAGGTTATATGTTCGCTGGTGAACTTAGTTTAGATGGAAACTTAAATATGGTTTCTGGTGTATTGCCAATGGCCTGTTGTGCAGAAACAGAAGGTTTTCGTACATTAATTGTGCCAAAAGAAAATGCAATAGAAGCTGCATTACAAAATAAAGTTCCTGTTTTTGGAATGCAAAATTTAAAAGAAGTAGTACAATTTTTATTAGGAGAGATAAAAAAAGAACCAGAAGTGCCAATGCGTCCAGAAAATTTAAAAAAAATACAAAAAGAAAATGTCATAGAATATGATTTTGGTAGTATTATTGGACAGGTTGCAGCAAAGAGAGCTTTAATGATAGCTGCGGCAGGAGGTCATCATCTTCTTATGATAGGACCACCGGGAAGTGGAAAAACAGCTCTTGCAAAGTGTATGCCTTCGATATTGCCTGACCTTTCCTTTGAAGAAATGTTGGAGTTGTCCAAGATTTATAGTGTTTCTGGAAAGTTAAAACAGGCACAAGGATATGTAATACAACGTCCTTTTCAATCACCTCATCATGCAACAACAACGACAGCATTACTTGGTGGTGGGAGAAATGCGAGTCTTGGTTTGGTAAGTTTATGCCATCATGGGGTATTATTTTTAGATGAGCTGACAGAATTTAAACAAGAAGTGTTAGAAACATTACGACAACCTTTAGAGGAACATGAAGTAACGGTTGCAAGATTACAGGCAACTTATACCTATCCTGCTTCATTTCAACTAATTGCAGCAATGAATCCTTGTCCTTGTGGATTTTATCCAAATCGAAATAGGTGTCATTGTTCTTTGCAACAAATCAATCGTTATACAGGAAAAATTAGTGAACCAATTTTAGATAGAATGGATATGATGATAGAAGTATTTCCAGTAGAATATGAAAAAATAAGAAAGAAAAAGCAAGAAGAAACATCTATAACTATTAGAGAGAAAATTAGTAAAGTACGGATAATACAAGAGAAACGTTTTTGTAAATCTTCTATTCATTTGAATGCAGAAATGAATCAAAAAGAAGTAGAACAATTTTGTGTCTTGCAAAAAGAAGCAGAGGAAGTGTTACATCATGTATTTGAAACAAATGAATTTAGTACAAGACGATATTATCGTATTTTGAAATTATCAAGAACGATTGCTGATTTAGAAGATTGTGAAATAATTGAAAAAAGACATCTGATAGAGGCTTTTAGTTATTGTAATGTAGGAAAAAAGTATTGGAGGATGTCAAATGAGTAGTGAGCTAAAATTGGAAGAATGTTGGCATTGGTTTCATGGGTTAATTGGAATATCACAAAAAGAAAAAGAAATTTTATTAAAGATATGTCCTGAAGTGGAAAAATGGTATGAATTTGCAAAAAAGAAAATAACAGCAGAACTTTTTATATATCAACAAGAAACACAAAACATACAGAAAAAAGAAACACCAAAACAAAAGGAACGAAGGGAACAAGTACAACAGTTGCTAGAGTCCGATGCACAAAGAATTCGATTGCAAAATCTATATAAAATAGTAAAAGAAAAGAATATTAAGTTATGTTTACGAGAGTCTAAAGAGTATCCACAAAGATTGAAACAATTGGAATACTCGCCATTTCTTCTATATTACTATGGAAAGCTTCCCAAGGATACAATTCCATCATTAGCTATTATTGGTGCTAGAAATTGTAGTACTTATGGAGAGGAAGTTGCTTCTGTTTTTTCAAGAGAACTTTCTAAGGAAGGGATTCAAGTGATTAGTGGTATGGCAAGAGGAATTGACTCTGCTGCTCAAAGAAGTGCCATAAAAGAAAAGGGAAGTGCATATGCTGTATTAGGAAGTGGTGTGGATATTTGTTATCCAAGAGAAAATAAGCTTCTTTATGAAGACCTTTGTCTTATGGGTGGAGTGATTTCAGAGGAACTTCCCGGTACTGCTCCTCTTGGAAAAAATTTTCCTAAAAGAAATCGTTTAATTTCAGGACTTTCCGATGCTGTTTTTATTGTAGAGGCAAGAGAGAAAAGTGGATCGTTAATTACAGCTTCGTATGCACTAGAGCAAGGAAAGGATATTTATGCGATTCCAGGACGAATTTATGAACGATTAGCAGAAGGAACGAATCGTCTTATTCAAGAAGGTGCTTATTTAGTGCGAGAACCAAAAGATATTTTGCAAGGATTTCAGTCGAATTTTAAGTATCTGGAGAAAAAAATAGTACCTGAAAATAGTATTTTAGAAAAAAATAAGAACCTTTTACTTGAAACGAACGAAAAAATAGTGTATGCTTGTTTGGGTTTACAAGAAAAACATATAGAACAGATTTATGTCGAAACTGGGATTTCAATGTCAGAACTTACCAGTTTGCTTTTCAATATGGAAATGAAACACTATATTAAACAACCGTTAAAAAATTATTATACAATATACGGTTAATTGAATTTGGAGGGGAAGAAGTTTATGGCAAAATATCTTGTTATTGTAGAATCGCCAGCAAAGGCAAAAACAATAAAGAAGTTTTTGGGAAGTAATTATGAGGTAGTAGCTTCTAATGGTCATGTAAGGGATTTACCAAAGAGTCAGATGGGCATTGATGTAGAGAATGATTATGAGCCAAAGTATATTACAATCCGAGGGAAGGGAGAGATTTTGTCAAAGCTTCGTAAGGAAGTAAAAAAAGCAGATAAAGTATTTCTTGCAACTGACCCAGACCGTGAAGGAGAAGCAATTTCTTGGCATTTATTTCATACATTAAAGTTAGATTCTAAAAATGCGAGTCGTATTACATTCAATGAAATTACAAAAAGTGCAGTAAAAAATTCTATTAAAGAGGCAAGAGAAATTGACCTTAATTTAGTAGATGCTCAGCAAACAAGAAGAATTTTGGATAGAGTAGTTGGTTATCGTATTAGTCCTGTATTATGGGAGAAAGTAAAAAGGGGATTAAGTGCTGGAAGAGTACAGTCAGTGGCACTTCGTTTGATTTGTGATAGGGAAGAAGAAATCAATGAGTTTGTACCAAAAGAGTATTGGTCGTTGAGTGCTTTATTTAATGTGGACAAGGAAAAAAAGCCAATAGAAGCAAAATTTTATGGTAAGGGAGAAAAAAAGCTCGCTATTGAAAGTGAAGCACAAATAGAAGAATTAAAATCCATACTTACAGGAAGTAATTTCACTGTAGCGGAAATAAAAAAAGGAGAACGTCATCGTAAAGCTCCGCTTCCATTTACAACAAGTACATTACAGCAAGAGGCGTCTAAGTTGTTAAATTTCTCTACTCAAAAAACAATGCGATTAGCACAACAATTGTATGAAGGTGTAGATATTAAAGGAAAAGGTACGATTGCTTTAATTTCTTATTTGAGAACAGATTCTACTCGTATTTCTGAAGAAGCAGATGCTTTGGTTCGAGCTTATATTGTTGAGAACTATGGAAAAGAAATGGAAGCAGAAAAGAAGAAAGAAGTTTTAAAAGGAAAGAAAATTCAGGATGCACATGAGGCAATTCGACCAACAGATGTTACAATATCACCTGCGGATGTAAAGGAGTCATTAGCAAGAGATTTGTATCGTTTATATCAGTTAATTTGGAAGCGTTTTGTGGCTAGTCGTATGAAATCAGCAACATACGAAACAATTTCTGTAAAGTTAGACGCAGGAGAATATCGTTTTACAGCATCTACATCTTGTAGAGTAGAAGATGGATTTATGAGTATGTATATGTTGGAGGAAGAAGAAGGAGAAGATTATAAAAAGAATCAGTGTTTAAATCGAATTGAGAAAGACTCGGTTGTGCAATTAGTGGAATTAAAAGGAGAACAGCATTTTACTGCACCCGCACCACATTATACGGAAGCATCACTTGTTCGTACTATGGAGGAATTAGGAATTGGAAGGCCGAGTACTTATGCACCAACGATTACAACGATTTTAGCTCGTCATTATGTAGTAAAAGAAAATAAAAATATTTATGTGACAGAATTAGGAGAAGCGGTCAATCGGATTATGAAACAAGCATTTCCTACGATTGTAGATACCAGTTTTACTGCGAATATGGAAACTCTTTTAGACAGTATTGAAGATGGAACAATTTCATGGAAGACAATTGTTCGAAATTTTTATCCTGATTTAGAACAGGCTGTACAAGAGGCGGGACAAAAATTAGAGCATATTAAAATTGAAGATGAAGTTAGTGATGTAGAGTGTGAAGAATGTGGACATAAAATGGTAATAAAATATGGTCCTCATGGGAAATTTCTTGCTTGTCCAACTTTTCCAAATTGTAGAAATACAAAACCATATTTAGAAAAAATTGGAGTGCCTTGTCCAGATTGTGGGAAGGAAATTGTGATTCGTAAAACAAAAAAAGGACGGAAGTATTATGGTTGTGAAGCAAATCCAGATTGTACTTTTATGTCTTGGCAAAAACCTACAAAAGAGCATTGTCCAACTTGTGGAAAAGTTTTATTAGAAAAAGGAACAAAATTGGCTTGTATGGATACTACTTGCGGCTATGTAATTTCTAAATAATTTACACTTAATTTACTTGCGAATTTCAGAAGTTCGTGGTATAGTTGATATTAGATTAAAATTGTCATGCAATTCTGGAAGGAGGCTACTATGAGTGTACAATTATTAGATAAGACTAGAAAGATTAACAAGTTGTTGCACAATAATAATTCTCATAAAGTAGTTTTTAATGATATTTGTTTGGTTTTAAATGATATTTTAGAATCAAATATTCTTGTCATTAGTAAAAAGGGAAAAATACTTGGTGTAAAAAACAGAGAGGATATTCCATCAATTAGTGAGCTGATTCAGGATGCGGTTGGTGGTTATATTGACAATGCATTAAATGAACGGTTGTTAAATATTCTTTCTACAAAGGAAAATGTAAATTTGGCTACTCTTGGTTTTGAATTTATGAATGTAGAATGTTATGAAGCAATTATTAATCCAATTTATATTGCTGGAGAACGTCTAGGTACTTTATTTATTTATAAAACAGGAAAGCCGTATTCGATAGATGATATTATTTTAAGTGAATATGGAACAACAGTAGTTGGATTAGAGATGATGCGTTCTGTAAACGAAGAAAATGCAGAAGAAAGTCGAAAAGTTCAAGTAGTACGTTCTGCAATTAGCACATTATCTTTTTCTGAATTAGAAGCAATCACTCATATATTTTCAGAACTTGATGGAAATGAAGGAATTTTGGTAGCTAGTAAGATTGCTGATAGAGTAGGAATTACTCGTTCTGTTATTGTAAATGCATTGAGAAAGTTTGAAAGTGCAGGTGTCATTGAATCTAGGTCTTCAGGGATGAAGGGTACTTATATTAAAGTTTTAAATGATGTAGTTTTTGAGGAATTAAAAAATATGAAATAGTGTTCATGGAGGAGAGGAGAAAAAGGATGTTCTTATTACAACTTTTTCTCCTTTTTGAGCATAAAATGTGTTTGAGATATGTTTAAAAAGATAAAAATGAGATAGAAATTTTTAATTATCTTATATCGTAATATTATAGTAAAAAAATATAGTTCTTTTTTACTGTTTTTCGTGAAAAAATAAAATAAATCTTGTATTTTTGACAAAAATCATTATAATAATAGGGTAAATGTATTGTAGAATGTGTGAAAGGAATGAAGAATATGATAGGGTCTGACGCATATAATTATGTTAATGTTTTAAATAAAGCCGCAAGTGCAAGCTGGACCAAAAATGAGATTATTGCAAATAATTTAGCAAATGTTGATACACCAGATTATAAGAGAAAAGATTTAGAGTTTGAGTCCTTTTTAGCAGAAGCTTTAACTGATACAACAACAAGAAATATGGATAAAAAGGTAGCTAATTTAAATTCGAATCTTTCGTCTTTAAAGCCTAGAATCTATACAGAATATTCTTCTTTAAGTTATCGTTATGATGGGAATAATGTAGATGTTGATACAGAATCTGCTTATTTAGCAGATAATCAGATTAGATACTATACATTATTGGATTCTATGACGCATGAGTTTAATCGTTTAAAATCTGTATTAAGCTAGGAGGAATAAGAAATGTCATTAATGACCAGTTTAAATATTAGTGCAAGTGGTATGACAGCACAACGTACCAGAATGGATATTATTGCTCAAAATGTGGCAAATGTAAGTACAACAAGAGATGAGAATGGAAATCCTTATGTGAGACAGACGGTAGTATTTGAGGAGCGTTCCTTTGCAAATAAAAATTTTGAATCGTATCTTACTGCACAGAAGACAGGATTATCGTATCATCCACAGATTGGTTCTGGTGTCAAGATTTCCTCTATTGTAGAAGACCATGTTACTGCTATGAAGAAAGTATACGAGCCTTCTAATCCAGACGCAGATGAAGAAGGATACGTTACATATCCAAATGTAAACACTGTTACAGAGATGACCAATTTAATTGATGCTTCTCGTGCGTATGAGGCAAATGTAACGGCTTTTAATGCGACTAAAAATATGGCATTAAAGGGATTAGAACTTGGAAAATAATAGTATCGTTAGTTAAGAGAAAGAGGAGAATATATCGATGGACATTTCATCAATTCAAGGATTATCATTGTACGATAATTTATTAACTGAAGACAGTAAGAAATTACAGGGTGCGAATACATCTACTTTTGAGGCTTTATTAAATTCTGCAATGGGTTTAATTAAAGAAACAGAACAAGCAACAAATCAGGCAGAACAAGCAGAATTAGAGTATATGTTAGGTTTAAATGATAGTGTAACAGACCTTTTAGTAGCACAACAGAAAGCAAATATTTCTGTACAATATACTGTTGCAATAAAAAATGCAGTAACACAGGCATATCAGGAGATTATGGCAATTCAGTTCTAGGTCAGATAGGAGAATAGAAAAGCTACGGGGAGGCCTGTGGCATAAAGGAGCAATAGGATGCAGGAGAGATTAAAAGAACTTCCAAAGAGGTTTTTAGAATACTGGAATAAATGGAACAGTAAACAAAAAACGATTATTATAAGTTCGATATCCGCCGTAATTATTATGGTGGCAATTTTAGTTGCTGTGTTAGGAAGAACAGTCTATGTAGATTTATATACATTTGAGACAACAAAGACAGCAAGTGAAGTGATTTCACTTCTTCGTGAAAATCAAATTACCACTAAATTAGGGGCAGATAATCTAACGGTTAAAGTAGATGAGAAAAGCTATGCAGATGCAATGATGGCGGTATCTACGAGTGAGATTACAGACAGCGGATTTAACTGGGAAGATATGTTGAATACTTCTCTTACAACGACAAATAGTGAGCGTTTGTTGATGACGCATTTAAGACAAGAGAGTGATATTAAAACAATGATGAAGAAGTATTATCAGGGTGTTCTTGATGTAAGCATCAATTATATTCCAAAAGATACTTCAAATAGTATTTTAACAACAAGCAAAACAACTCCAATTGCTGTTATGCTTGTTACAGATTCTAGTTTTGAAAAAGATTCCGCAGAAGCCATTGCAAGATGGGTTTCTCTTGCGGTTGGAAATGAAGATACAGAGTCGATTAAGATTGTAGACCAAAAGGGTAATGTATTATATGATGGTCCACAAGCGGAAGAAGAAAAAGAAATTGATATGACAGATAAAATGGCAATGTCAAACCATTTGCGTGAAAAGTATATTGAATTAGTAACTGGTGCGATGTTGATGAACCATTTTACGGAAGTAAATGTAGCTCCTTATTTGGATATCAATTATGATAAAGTAACAAATTTATATACCGAATATTTACCATTAGAAGGCAGTGATAGAGGTGTTTTAGTAGAGTGGCATGAAACCGCCTCCGAAGGAACCAATGGAACAGGTGATATTCCGGGTACAGATTCTAATGATGAACCAGATTATTATGTTACAGATGGAACAAGTGGAGAGTATTCTAGTAGTACACAAGATAGCTATTATGAGCCAAGTAAGTCTGTTACAGAGACAGTATATGATACAGGAACTGTTAATGCAGAGAAGTCATCTATTTCTGTTACAGCAACTCGTGTGATTGAGAGAAAAGAAGAAGATTTAGAAATTTTAGGTTTGTTAGATGATATGTCATTTGAGGAATATAAACTTAGAAATTCAGACCCTGTTCGTACAGAAACAAGTGAAGAATTAGTTTCTATTATTTCGATGGCGACAGGTATTCCAGTAGAGAACGTGACATTGATTACATATGAAATTTATGACTTTGTAGCAAGACAAGAAGTAGCAAGAGATTGGACGTCCTATCTCCAGATTTTATTGGCTGTTATTTTAATAGCATTCTTATTATTTGTAGTATTCCGTGGTACAGCTCCAGTGGAAGTAACCGAACTCGAAACCGAATTGTCAGTAGAGCAGTTGTTAGCTACAACAAAGGAAAATCAGTCGTTAGAGGATGTAGAGTTCAGCGAGCAGTCAGAGACAAGAAAGATGATAGAGAAGTTCTTCGACGAAAACCCAGACGCTGTTGCACAGTTATTGCGTAACTGGCTGAATGAAGATTGGGATTAAGGAGTGAAAAAATATGGCAGGAGTAAAAATAAGCGATTTGAACGGTGTTCAAAAAGCGGCAATTCTTTTGATTACATTAGGACCAGAAAAGTCTGCCAATGTGTTTAAGCATTTAAAAGAAGATGAAATAGAACAATTGACGTTAGAAATAGCAAATACACGTAGTGTCAATCAAAATTTAAAAGAAGAAGTTTTGGATGAATTTTATGAAGTTTGTTTGGCACAACAGTATATTGCAGAAGGTGGTATTGGCTATGCAAAAGACTTATTGGAAAAATCACTTGGTTCAGAAAAGGCAATGGAAGTGATTGGAAAATTGACAGCATCCTTGCAAGTACGTCCATTTGAATTTATTCGTAAGATTGATGCTTCCCAGATATTAAACTTTATTCAAGATGAGCATCCACAGACAATAGCATTAATTTTGGCTTACTTATCTACCAATCAAGCTTCTACAATTCTTTCACAGTTGGCACAGGATAAGCAAGCAGAAGTAGCAAGACGTATTGCTCAGATGGATAGAACTTCTCCAGATGTTATTAAAGAAGTAGAGCGAGTATTAGAAAGAAAATTAACTTCTTTAGTAAATCAGGATTACACGATTGCGGGTGGTGTAGATGCTATTGTAGATATTTTAAATACAGTAGACCGTGGTACAGAAAAGCACATTATGGAAACATTAGAAATCGACGAGCCAGAACTTGCTGACGAAATCCGAAAGAAGATGTTTGTATTCGAGGATATTCTTACACTCGACGACCGTTCGATTCAGCGTGTACTTCGTGAAGTGGATAATAATGAATTGGCAATTGCACTTAAGAGTGCGAATGAAGATGTACAGAATGCTATCTTTAATAACTTGTCAAAACGTCTTGCTGTTATGATTCGTGAAGATATGGACTTTATGGGTCCTGTTCGTATGAAGGATGTTGAAGAAGCACAGCAGAAGATTGTTAATATTATTCGTAAGTTAGAAGAAGCAGGAGAAATTGTTACATCTAGAGGTGGAGGTGACGAGCTTGTTATCTAGCAATATGATTAAGGCACATTCGATTGCTTATGATAAGGAGAAAATAAAAGCACTCGATATGGCATCTCGTGAAGATAGGTTACTTGCTCGTATTCGGGAGTTATATCCTGAAGCCAAAATTGCTTTGCCAGAACCAAAGAATGAATTTGTGCAGGGACTTCCAGCAGAAACCATTACAGTGATTGAGGAAGTTCCACCAGCACCAGAATTTTCAGAACAAGATATTGAGGCGATGAAAGAGTCCTTGAGAGAAGAAATTGCTGCTGAAATGAGAATTATATATCAGCAGCAAGGAGAAGAAATTTTAGCAAATGCAAGAGCACAAGCACAAGGAATTTTAGTAACAGCAAATCATGAAGCCGAAATTGCGAAAGAAAGTATTTTTAAATTGGCTTCTGCTCAAGGATATGAAGAAGGAATGAAGCGTGCGAAAAAGGAAGAAGATGCCGCAGTAGCAGCATTAGAAGCAAAAAAGCGACAGCTTCAGCAAGAATATGAACGGCAGATAGCTCAGTTAGAGCCTGCGTTTGCTGATATACTTATAGAACTTGTAAAAAAAGTAACAAGCATATCTTATGAAAACCGTAAAGAAATCTTATATTATTTGATAGAAACGGGCTTGGATTTTGCACAAAAAGATACACAGTTTGATGTTATTTTAAGTGAAAATGATTATCAAAGATATTCGGAATTGTTTCCTAGTATTAAAGAGCATTTTCAAGAAAAATTTATATTGGAGTTTAGAAAAGATGTCAACTTGCTAGAAGGTAGTTGTAAATTGGAGAATGAGAACCGAGTAATAGATTGTGGTCTTAGAACTAGATTAGAAGGCTTGTTAGAAGATTTATCGTTACTTGGTGCATAATGGGATAGCGTATGAAGAATTTAGCTGCATATATGGATTTGTGCAATAAAAATTACATAAAAACGTATGGTAAGGTAGTAAAAGTAGTAGGTCTGACAATAGAGTCCATGGGACCAGAAGCAAAGATTGGTGACACTTGTCGTATTCGTATGGCGAACTCTGGAAGAAGTATTATGACAGAAGTTGTTGGATTTCAAGAGGGAAGATTACAACTTACTCCGTATGAAGATATTTCCGGTGTTCAAATTGGGGATTATGTAGAAGGGGATTGTGACCCATTTCAGATTCCTGTTGGAGATGGTATGCTTGGAAGAGTACTCAATGGTTTAGGACAACCGATGGATGGACGACCTTTGGAACTAAAAGATAGTCGTGGTGCAGAAGCAATGCCACCAAACCCAATGGAGAGAGTGCTAATTGAAGAAGTATTGCCGCTTGGTGTAAAAGCAGTAGATGCGATTATGACACTTGGAAAAGGACAAAGAATTGGTATTTTTGCAGGTAGTGGTGTTGGTAAAAGTACATTACTTGGTATGTTTGCTAGAAATACAAAGGCAGATATCAATGTCATTGCTTTGATTGGAGAACGAGGTAGAGAGGTAAAAGAATTCCTAGAGAGAGATTTAGGAAAAGAAGGTGTTAGACGTTCTGTAATTGTAGTAGCTACTTCTGACCAACCTGCCTTAATTCGTAAAAAAGCAGCAAAAACAGCCACAGCAATTGCAGAATATTTCCGTGATTGTGGAAAAGATGTTTTGTTAATGATGGACTCTTTAACACGTTTTTCCATGGCACAAAGAGAAATTGGTTTGGCATCAGGAGAACCACCTGTATCAAGAGGATATCCACCGAGTGTTTATGCGGAAATGCCAAAATTATTAGAACGTGCTGGTAAAACAAAAGAAGGTTCTATTACAGGAATTTATACTGTTTTAGTAGATGGTGATGATATGAATGAGCCAATTGCAGATACAGCAAGAGGTATTTTGGATGGTCATATTGTGCTTTCTAGAAAAATGGCACATAAAAATCATTATCCAGCCATTGATATTTTACAAAGTATTTCCCGTGTTATGAGTTCGATTGCGTCGAAAGAACATAAACAATTTGCAAATCAATTGAAAAATGTGTTAGCAACTTATAGTGAAGCAGAGGACTTAATCAATATTGGTGCATATAAATCGGGTTCAAATAAAGAAATTGACTATGCAATTTCCAAAATCAATGCAGTAAATGCGTTTTTGATGCAACAAGTAGATGAAAAGTTTACATTTGAACAAACGATAGAGTTATTGAAAGGGATTTTTGTAAATGGCTAAGTTTATTTATAAAATGCAAAGTTTGCTTAATATCAAAGAAAAACTAGAAGAACAAGAAAAGACAGCATATGGTTTAGCAAGAGCAACTTTGAATGAAGAAGAAAGACGCTTAGCAGAGTTTGTTGCTAAAAAAAATAGATATATAGAAGAAAAGCGGGTGGAGATGTCAAGTGCCATCCATGTACAAGAGCTAACATTACTAGAACATGCGATTAAATCTATGGAATATCGGGTAGAAGAGCAAGTTTTAGTTGTAAAACAAGCAGAAAGAGCAGTCATGATTGCTCAAGCAAGATTAGAAAATGCAATGAAAGAAAGAAAAATTCAAGAGAAATTAAAGGAACATGCATTAGATGAATTTAAGCTTGAATTAGAAGCGGAAGAACAACAAGAAATCAATGAATTGGTAAGTTTCCGTTTTGGAAAGGCAAAAGAAAGGGAAAATTGATATGGCAAAAAAAGATAGAGTTTCAGACCTTAATCAGGAAGAAAGCCGTGGAGGCAAAGTCTTGACGGTTCTGATTATTCTTCTAATAGTATTAATATGGCTTGCCATCCTTGCATTGTTAGTTAAATTTGATGTGGGTGGTCTTGGAAGTAAGGTGCTTCGGCCGGTTTTGAAGGATATTCCTGTTGTTAACCGGATTCTTCCAGAGATTTCTGAGGAGCAGGAGGCATATGAAAATGCTTATCCATATAAGACGCTCTCAGAAGCAATGGAATATATAAAAAAATTAGAGCTAGAAGCCGATAAATTAAGAGAGGAGAATGATGACTATGCTTCTAGACAAGCTCAAATGCAAAAAGAAATAGACTCTCTAAGGCATTATGAGGAAGAACAAGAGGCATTTGCAGCTCTTAGAGAAGAATTTGATAAAGAAGTTGTATATAATGAAAAAGCTCCATCTATAGATGAATATGTCAAGTGGTATGCTTCTATGTATCCGAATACTGCTGCAACAATTTATGAATCGTTAGTAGAACAGCAGTCAGTGGAAGAAAGCATTCAAAGAGAGGCAAATTTACTTGCTAGTATGAAAGCAAAAGATGCAGCAGCAATTCTTTCTGAAATGTCAAGTGATGTAGATTTGATTTGTCGTTTGTTAGATTGTATGGAAGATAAAACAGTTACCAGTATTTTAACTAATTTAGAGTCATTATTTGCTGCTAGAATTGTCAATCGAATGGTTGAATTAGGCATGGAAGTCCTCGAATAAGTATGTTAGGAAAGGAGAAGGCGAAATGCGGACACAACAAGTACAAAATAATATTGCTAATTTGTTTCAAATGGCAAAAAGTACTTCAGTGAAACAGGCAACAGGAACTAGTTTTGATGACTTGTTGCAAACATCAAAAATTAATAACCAAGCAGAGCAGAAGAGTCAAGATTCGAATAATACTACTGTAGAATCATCGGACACTGTTGCAAAGAAACAAAAAATAGAATCTAAAGATTCTACAGCAGAAGTAAAACAAGAACGTCCTAAAACGCAGAATATGGAAAAATCAGAGGAAACAATGGATACAGAAGTTTCTGATAAGGAATTAGCAGAACGAATTGTTGGTTTTTTCAATCAGGTTACGGAAACAGTAAAAGATATGTTAGGATTATCTGATGAAGAGTTACAAGCTTTTATGGAGCAAATGGGTATTACGGAGGTAGATTTATTAAATGCAAATACGCTTCAGAATTTAGTGCTTTTAGTAAAAGAACAAGAACCCGTTATGTTACTTACAGATGCACAGTTACTTGCTGATGTGCAAAATTTGACAAAACAAGTAGAATCTTTATTGGAACAGTCAGGTTTAACAAAAGAAGAAATATCTGCTTTTATGGAACAACCAGAGTTTGAAGGATTTGTGCTAGATGCAGAAGAAGCATTAGAAACAACGGAAGAAGTATTAGAACCATCTGATTTAGAAATAAAATCAGAAACAATAGAGGAAGCAGATACAGATTCTATGGTGGAAGTAAAAGAAACAACGATAGAGTTTCAGTCAGTAATAGAAGATGGAACAAAGACTTCTGCACGAGGCCAGGATAATAAGGATGCTTCTACAAATCAGAATCCATTTGCAGACCAATTTTTGCAGAATTTACAACAGGTAGCAGAAGAAGTTAGTGAAGTTTCAGAAAATACACAGTTAGCTTCTCAGATTCGTGAAATTGCAGACCAAATTTTAGAAAAAATTAAAATTACAGTAACACCAGAAATTACAAGCTTTGATATGGTTTTAACACCAGCAGAACTTGGTCGAGTGAATTTAACTATTGTAGAACAAGATGGAGTAATGAAAGCAAGCTTTATGACAGAAAATGAATTGGCAAAGGAAGCAATTGAAAGTAATCTTGTTCAGTTTAAAGAAATGTTAAATGAGCAAGGACTAAAAGTAGATTCTATTGAAGTTACGGTAGGCAGTTTTGAATTTAATAAAAATGGTCAAGCAGAAGATGGTCAAGAAGAACAAAAACGTGGAAAACGTCGATTCCAAGGAGAAGATACTGTAATAACGGTAGGAAAAGAGGAAGACCAATTAGCACAGCATTTTATGGATGGTGGCGAAAGTACTGTAAACTACATGGCATAAGTAATAGGGAGGAAAGGTAGATGAGTGATTTAATTCAGTCGGTAGTAGATGGTAAAATAACAAATAATACAGCTACTACAACAACTTCCGAAACAAAAAATACAAGAGGTTCTTCGGAACTTGGGCAGGATGCCTTTTTACAATTGTTAGTTTGTCAAATGCAAAATCAAGACCCATTAGAACCAACATCGAATACAGAATGGATTTCGCAAATGGCTACGTTTAGCCAGTTAGAGGAATTACAAGCATTATCTAAAACAACAGAAAATTCACAAATTTTTTCTTTGGTTGGAAAAAATGTGATGGTATCTACAGAAGATGCTTCTGGAAATACTCAATTAAAGTCAGGAATTGTAGATTTTATTAGTTTGTCTGGCGGAGTAGCAAAATTTAGTGTCAATGGTGCATTATATTCTATTGATGAACTTTATTCTGTAGTAGATAATGAGTATTTGTATGATAAAAATAAGCCAAGTGTTATAGAAGAAGTAAAATTTAGTTTTAATGGAGATGAACCAAAAGACCTTACATTTGAAGTAAATATGGGTCAGGATGAAGCAGAAGCAACAGAAGTTGCGATTTTAGTTGGAAATGCAATTATAGATTCGGAGTATGTATCTTTATCTGGAAATAAAGTAACAATAAGTCAAGATATTTTACAAGAATTAGAAGAAGGAACGTATAAGTTTACGGTTGTATTTGATGACAAAAATATGACAACAGTAGAAGATATGGTGACAGTGAATATTTATAATTCTCATCCAACAGTAACAGAAGAATCGGAAAGTGAACAAACAACAGAGAGTGAAACGGAATAGAAAAAAGTGATATAAGAAAATAGTTACAAAAATGGAAGGAGCCGAACAAAATGACACAGTTTCATGTGAACAGAACATATTCCATAGAGCAATTGCAAGGGCAGTTTCTGAATACAGGAAAAACGTCAGGAAGACAAATCGCATCTGTGTCAGAAAATTTGTTTGCAGAAATTTTAGAGCAAACAACTTCGGAAGTTAAATTTTCAAAACATGCAAATGAGCGTTTGCAAAGTAGAAATATTGACCTTTCGGAAAGTCAAAAAGAACGTTTAAATCATGCAGTAAAAACAGCACAAGGAAAAGGAATTAAAGAATCATTAGTAATGTTAGATGATTTGGCGTTTATTGTAAATGTAAAAAATAATACAGTAGTTACTGCCATTACAAAGGGAGAACAAAAAGTGTTTTCTAATATTGATGGTGCTGTAATAGTGTAGTATACGCCGGACCTTTTAAGGAGGCGATACTTTCCGGAATGATAGAAGGAAAGTGAAAGATTAGGAGGTTAATCTATTATGATGAGATCAATGTTTTCTGGTGTAACAGGATTAAAAGTGCATCAGACAAAAATGGACGTTATTGGTAATAATATTGCGAATGTAAATACGATTGGATTTAAATCTGGAACGGTAACATTCGCAGATGTTTTATATCAAACCACTTCTAATGCGACTCGTCCAAGTGAAGAATCAGGTCGTACAGGTCAAAATGCGATGCAAATTGGTCTTGGGGCGTCCGTGCATTCTATTTTAAATACGATTGAAACAGTAGGTGGTGCACAAAGAACGGATAATCCATTTGATATTATGATAGAGGGACAGGGATTTTTTATTGTAAATAATGGTGGAGAAGAGAATTATTTTACAAGAGCTGGTTCTTTTACAATTGATACGAGTGGAACACTTTGTAATCCTCAAGGGTATTCTGTGATGGGATGGCAAGTAGACCCTGATGACCCCAATAGAACAGCAGCAGATACTGTAACACCACTTAGAATAATGTCTCCAGAAAATCAGTATTCTGCTCCAGAAGCAACAACAGCAGTGCATTTTTCTGGTAATTTAGATAGTGCAGATGTTTCCTTTGATTCAGAAAAGGGTAAAATTACTACGTTTACTTTTTATGATAATTTAGGAAAAAGTTATACAGCAAATGTACGTTTAAAACAAGTAGCAGATGAGTCTAGTGGAGAAACAACAGAACATCAATATGAAGTGTCAATTACAGATATTCAAGATTCCAAAGGTAATTCTATTCTTGTAAAAGAAAATGAAGAGGGAGAATGGGAAACAACTGGTATTACATTTGAATTTGCTGGAGAAGAATTTTCTATAGAAATTGATGAAGAGACAGGAGAGCCAATTATAGAAGGAGAGCCTGTAATTTTGGAATTTGACCCAACGAATGGTAATTTCCGAGGGGTTGGTACAGAACCAGATGATTTTATTGATGAAGAAGCAGAAGGATTTCCATTTAATTCGGTAAGTTTTTCTATCGTTATGGAGGAAGAAGAGTTAAATCCTTTTGATGAAATAGATGTAGATTTTTCTGCACTTACAATGTATGCTCAAAGTGGAACAACAAAGATTGAATCAGCAAAAGGTTCTTTAGATAATATTGGTGCTGGTCGTGCGGCTGGAACAATTAATGGTGTTACCGTAGACCCTCTTGGTATGATTTATGGTGTTTATGATAATGGTACTACTAGATTATTAGGTCAGATTGTGCTTGCACAGTTTGCGAATCCATCAGGATTGGAAGCTAAGGGTGGAACATTATTTGCTCTTTCTCCAAACTCTGGTGAATTTGACGGAATTGGTGTAGATATTGCTAGTACAGGTGGAAAGTTTAATGTTGGTGTTATTGAAATGTCAAATGTGGATCTTTCCAAAGAATTTACAGATATGATTACAACTCAGAGAGGTTTTCAAGCAAATTCTAGAATTATTACAACAGCAGATGGTTTATTAGAAGAATTACTTAATTTGAAGCGTTAGTTTAAGTCAGCTTAAAGGGTGACAAAGCGTTTGTCACCCTTGTTATTGTGTAACGGGAGGGGGTTGAGTTATGATTGAATTGACAAAGTTAAATGATATAAAATTTACAGTAAATGCCGATTTAATTGAAATGGTGGAAGAAGTCCCGGATACAGTTCTTACTTTAATAACTGGAAAAAAAATATTTGTAAAAGAAAGTAGACAAAACGTTAAAAATTTAGTAATATTGTATAAGCAGGAAGTTTTTCGTAACGTTTTGTAGTTTTTTATAGATTAAGAAAAAACAGGGAATGGCAGGTGAATTGTTTTGGATATAGCGTCCATAGTTGGTCTTGTTGTTGCAATTATATTAGTTATCATTTCGATTTGTTTAGGTGAAGATGGTGTAGCAAGTATTAAAGCCTTTCTTGATCCTGCATCCGCTATGATTACATTTGGTGGTGCCTTTGCAGTTTGTTTGGTTATGTCATCTAGTATTAAGGAATATGTGGGTAATCTAAAATCTATTGGATTAATTATGAAACCAGTGAAATCAAACGAAGAAGAAATCATTAAACAAATTATTGATTTATCTAATGTAGCGAGAAAAGAAGGTCTTCTTGCATTAGAAGAAACAGCAAATGAATTTGATGATGAATTTATTAAAAAAGGTGTTTTATTGATTGTCGATGGTACAGACCCAGAGTTTGTACGAAGTATTTTGGAAACAGAATTAACTTGTATTGGAGAGCGACATAAGAGTGTTATTTCTTTTTGGGAAAGTCTTGGTTCGATGGGACCTGCTTGGGGTATGATTGGTACACTGATTGGTCTGATTAACATGTTAGGTAATTTGTCCGATATGGCTGCCGTAGGTCCTAACATGGCGATTGCGTTAATTACTACATTGTATGGTTCCATGCTTGCTAACTGGATTTGTATTCCAGTTTCTACAAAGTTAAAAGCAAACGATGGATTAGAAATTATGACAAAAGAAATTATCGTAGAGGGGCTTTTATCTATTCAAGCAGGAGAAAATCCTCGTATTATTGAAGAAAAACTGAAATCCTTTATTTCCCCAGAACGTAGAAAGAATATGGGTGAAAAGGAAGAGGATGGTGAATAAGATTGGCAAAGAAAAAGAAAGAGGATACCCCGGCTCCTGGCTCGCCAGCTTGGATGGCAACCTTTAGTGATTTGATGAATTTGTTACTTTGTTTCTTCGTTTTATTATTCGCAATGTCATCTATAGATGAAGGCAAAGCACAAGCTTTAATGGAGTCTTTAGCAAATACCTTTAGTGTTTTTCAAGGAGGCGGTAGCTTTTTTGGAGATGGGAATATGATTTCCAATGGTTCTTCACAACTTACAGAATTAGATGAATATTTTAATACAATGGGTCAAACAGATGACGGAAGTATTGATACCAATATTAATGAATCAGGTGATGGGGTACAAGAACCTACGAAAACACCAGAAGAAATTATCCATGATAAAAATAAAGGACAAAGTTTGATTATTTATGATGAAGTAGCAGATTTAAGAGAAAAATATAACCTTGGTGATTTTATAGAGCTTGGAGTGGATGAAGCAAAGTTTGAATATATTACGATTGAGATACAAGGTTCTTTGTTGTTTGAATCTGGTGATGCAACATTAATGGAAGAAGCAAAACCAATTATTTCTAGGATTGGTGATATTTTAAAACAATACATAGGGTATCGAGTAGAAGTAATTGGACATACAGATAGTGTGCCACAAGTAAAAGCTCCATATTATAATAATGATATTCTTTCCACTTGGAGAGCGCTTTCTGTAGCAGAGTATTTGGCAAGCACAGAGGGAAAGAATCTTGGTTGGGAAAATGTTTATTATGTAGGTAGAGGTGACCATGAGCCTGTAGCTTCGAATGAAACAGAAGATGGTAGAGCCAAAAATCGTCGTGTAGAAATTCGTTTGTATAATCAAAAAAATTCGGAAAATTGAGAGGATAGAACGCTATGAAAAAAAATATACTTGCTATTATTATTTTAGCAGCTACTATTGTAAATATAGCATTAACTTCTTTAATGTTATTTACAGTGATTCCAAAGGCACAAAGAACAGATTCCTTAATTCAAAAGATTGTTAGCATTATTGATTTAGAGTTAGAAAATCCAAATGCAGCAGATTATGCGGAAGTTCCTTTTGCTGATAGAGAAACTTATGCATTAGTAGAAACAATTACTGTTAATCTTGCAAGAATAGAAGGGGATAATAAGAATCATTATGCTCATGTAACAGCGACTTTAGTCTTAAATAAAGCTTCTGAAAGTTATGCAGTAGTACAGCCATTGTTAGTAAACTATGAGCCTATTATCAAGAGTATTATTAGTGAAGAAGTTGCAAAACATAATGTTAATACAATTGGTGAGGGTAAGAGAGAAATTCAGACAGAAGTATTAAGCAGACTTAGAACAGAATTTGAATCTGTAGATTTATTAGTAGGTGTAGATTTAATGATTGCATACGAATAGACGAAAGGGCTAGGAGGAAGTAGTTATGAGTGATATCTTATCTCAGGACGAGATAGATAAGTTGTTGAAAGCTTTTAGTAGTGGTGAGCTGGATGCAGATGAATTAAAAGAAACAAAAGAAAAACAAGTGAAAAACTACGACTTTTCCAGACCTTCTAAATTTTCCAATGAACATTTGCGTACATTAGAAATTGTATTTGAACATTACTGTAGATTATTATCAACGCATTTGCCAGCGTATCTTCGAGTGTCTGTACAGGCAGAGGTTGTTCAATCAGAAGCGGTGATTTATTCTGAATTTTCTAATGCGTTATCTAATCCAGTGTTATTGGGAATGATAGATTTTGAACCATTGGAAGGTAATATTATTGTTGAATTATCAGATAATTTAGGATATGCAATTATTGACCGTATGTTAGGTGGTGCAGGAGTTCCACTGGAAAAGAGAAGAGAATTTACAGAAATTGAACGAGTCATTTTGGAACGTATTTTTACAATTGCAACAAATTTACTTCAAGACCCATGGGAAAATGTTGTGAAAATAAATCCTAGGTTTACGAGAATTGAAACAAATTCACAATTTGCACAATTTATTTCGCCAAACGAAATGGTTGCATTAGTGACGATGAATTTGAAAATTGGGGCAGTAGAAGGTATGATGAATATGTGTATTCCTTATACTTGTATTGAACCAGTAATTGACAAGTTAAATACAAAGTATTGGTATTCTAACATGCAGAATAAGGATGAGGAAAGTTACAAAGAGTTTCTGGAAGTTTCTATTTCTAGAGCAAATATTCCGATTCGAGCGATTCTTGGTAAGAGTGTTATTTCTGTAAATGATTATATACATATGCAACGAGGAGATATTATTAAATTAGATACTTTTGTAGAAGATGAGTTGCGTATTTATGTAGGGAATATATTAAAATTTACTGCATTACCAGGATTGTCGTCCGACTCTTATGCAGTTAAAATATCATCAATTATAAGGGAGGAGTAACGGATATATGGAGGGTTTGTTATCGCAGGAAGAAATTAATGCGTTATTTGGCAGTACGGATGACGATATAGACACAGGTTCGCAATCCGACTTGCTATCTCCAGAAGAAAAAGATGCGATTGGTGAAATATCTAATATCAGTATGGGTACTTCTGCCACAACGTTATCTGAACTGGTAAATAAGCAAAAAGTAGATATTTCAACACCAAAAGTTTCGGTAGTATCATGGAAAGAACTTGTAAATTCTTATGATAGACCATGTATTTTTATTCAGATTTATTATAAAGAAGGTCTGGATGGAAATAATATTTTGATTTTAAAAGAAAAAGATGTTAAAATCATTGCTGATTTAATGATGGGTGGTGATGGTTCTAATACAGAAGGAGAATTAACAGAATTACATTTAAGTGCAATTAGTGAAGCAATGAATCAAATGATGGGTTCAGCATCTACTTCCATTTCTTCTATGTTAGAAACAAAAGTGGATATTAGTCCACCGGATGCTACAAGAGTAGATTTAAATACAGCAGATGCGGGTAATATTGCACCATTTTTACAAGGGGATTTTGTTAAAGTTGCTTTTAGAATGCAAATAGGCAATTTGGTAGATAGTGAGTTAATGCAGTTATATCCTGTAGAATTTGCAAAAGATTTGTATCGCAAATTTACAAATTCAGCGGATGAAATGATTGCTGCTTCAGCTCCAACCCCACCTCCAACCCAAACCCCACCTCCAAATCCACAACCGATGGCACAGCAATCAATGATGCAGGGAATGGATATGTCAATGCAAGGTATGGGAATGCCAATGCAAGGTATGGGAATGCCAATGCAAGGTATGGGAATGCCAATGCAAGGCATGGGAATGCCAATGCAAGG
>CALAEX010000023.1 GCA_937891165.1 uncultured Lachnospiraceae bacterium
CATCAATAATAATAATAGGAGCTATTCCATGATGTTCATGAAGCATTTTAGAAAGTATATATAACGAAGAATCCAATAAAATGTTATCTCTTTTGTTTTCTACCATTTGTTTATAGTAATCACTATCCTTTATTTTAGTACTTTCTACAAGTTCAGAATGTCGTTTATATTCCATAACTATTAGATGAACAATACTGCCTAAAGTTTCTTCCCATGTATCAAATTTCACATCTTTAAATGTAAGAAAAATCACTGGATACTTCCCCTGATAATCACGATATTTTTTTCCACAAGCTTATTCCGAATAAAATAATAAAATTTACAAGATAGAACTTTCCTAATACATAAAAAAACAGATAGAAGTAATGAGAGCACAAACTAACTAAAGTTCTCAATTATTTTTATCTGTTTCATTCAATTACTTTCTCGCTTAAACTATAAAAATTTTAAGCGAGAAAGTAAACTAAATATACAATTTTCCTACTAAAATATTTGTTCCATTATACCATTTTCCATATCATCAATACTATAAATATGCTCCATAACTTCAAAAGTTTCTCTTAGATTACCTTTAGCACTTTTCCATCCTATTCCATCTGTAATCCATACAAATTCAAAACCTTCCACTATTTCTGCCTCTCCAAACTTTCAATAATTCTCCAGCCGTAAAATCAGTTACCAAACCATGATCAGAAAGTAGCTTTTTAACAAATTTAGCATCAAACTTATCATCAGGTTTCCAAGAACCTTTTTCAATTTCAAAAGCAAAGGTATCCATCATTTTTACAAAACTTTTATGTTCTTTCATCCACTGTTGGATACGTCTTTTCTTAGCTAATTTTTCTTTATCCTTACTCCTATCTCTTGTTTTATAAGCATACGCTGCATAAGCATTTCGTATTGTTTTGTATCCATAACCCTGTGCATCATCCAAAATTTCACCTGTATTCTTATCTACTACAATAAATCGTTTTTCATATTCTTTTGAAAGATTACTATCTTCTATAACTATAATATCTGCCATAAAATTATCCTCTCTTCTTTATTCCATTGGCATATTATTATATAATATTTTGCTAGCATATGCAAGTTTTTTTTGATATAATAATGGAAAATAAATTTAAACAGGAGAAAAACCATGAATTCCATCGAATTAAACAGACAACGTCTTACAGAATGCAGAAACAAACTTGGACTTACAAAACAAGAAGTTGCCAAACGAATGCAACTATCCCAACCTGCTTATCTTAGATATGAATCTGGAGACCGTACCCCTACGCTTCCTATTATTCAAGTAATGGCAGATGTTTTAGATACTTCCGTTGACTATCTTACAAATAAAACAGATATTCCTACTCCTACTAGTTATACTATTGATGCTAAAACTAATCCAGAGCTATTTCAACTTATCGAACTATACAAAAACTCTGATACTGATACGAAACAAAGATTAATGACATACTTAAAAAATTTTAATAAATTAAACGAATCTTCTCCAAGCAACTAATAAAAAAATATAAGTAAGTAACAAAGCAGATTACCAAGATTTAATCAAGCTAATAAACTTCTAAATAAATATAAAGCAAGCAATTCTCCTGCAACCTTCTATGAGAATTACTTGCTCTATATTTTTATTCCTTTTTTCTAATTTTCTTACTATCTACTATTTTAATATTTCCAAATCCACTGGTATGCTTTTGGATGGAGAACTTTCTAATATTATTTTTTTACCTTCTTTTGCACTCTTTACAAATCCTTCCATAATTTCAAGTACATGTAATCCAAGCTGACCAGATGCATTATTCATGCGTTTTTCATCCTTTGCTAATGCCATTTCAGACAATCCTATTCCACGAGAATTTTCTGTATAAGATGTCACAAGAGGTACTTCCTTATATTCTCTATTTTCAGGAGTTGCTAAAAGTACAGGACCACCAAATCCATTTGGGTCTGGAACTTTTAAACTACCTAATGTACCATAAATTTCAATATTTGGCATACTATGATGCCATACATCAAAGCTAGTGACAAGACTTATAATCGCACCATTTTCAAATTGAATTAATCCTGCATTATGTGTATCTACTTTGACTGGTATTTTCTGACCATATTTCTCTTTACTTGTAATAGTACGTTCTTCATACGCTTTAGAACCGTAAGCAAAAACACTTTCTGCTCTTCCTAACATACGAACCAATGCCGTTACATAGTATGGTCCCATATCAAACAATGGACCACCACCAATATCATAATAAAATTCTGGTGATGGATGCCAACCTTCATGACCATGACACATCATAAATGCAGTACCAGCTACAGGTCTTCCTATTGCTCCATCATTGATAAGTTGAATACAAGTTTGTATACCAGCCCCCATAAATGTATCTGGTGCACAACCAACATATAGTCCCTTTTCCTTTGCTATTTCCACAAGTTCCTTACCCTGTTCATAAGTCAATGCTAACGGTTTTTCCACATATACATTCTTTCCTGCTAAAAGCGCCTGCTTACAAAGAGCATAATGACCTCCTGGTGTTGTGAGGTTTAAAATCGTATCAATTTCTTGACAAGCAAGCATTTCATCAAATGTCATAATATGAGGAATATGATATTGCTCAACCGCTTTTTTTACTTTATTTTCATCCAAATCAGCACAAGCATGTATCGTTATATTTTTAAAAACAGTGGTAAGATTTCTTAAATAAATGTCACTAATGTTACCACAACCGACAAGACCTACCTTCATAAATAACTTCCTCTCTTTTCTCTATTATCTCGTTACATATAAAAAGCCACGACGCATCATTTCTTTTGCTTCTGGAATATCAAAGATATATCTGTTATGACCAAGGCTGTTATAATATACTTTACCTTTACCCCAACGCTTTGTAAAAGCAACTGGCACATCTACTTCACCACTTACAGTATAAAAACGTGTGGTAGCAAGTACATCTACTGCTGGGTCAATATGAATATAGTATTGTTCACTCTTTACTTCAAAGTCTTCGATTCCATCAATTAACGGATTTAAAGATCCTTTCTTTATATTTACTTTGTATGTAACATTACCATTCCCTGGATGAGCTACCCACTGTGCCCCCGTCATAAACTGCCAATCTGTATTATTTCTAAATGCATCACACATTCCACCATGACAACCTGCAATACCAACACCAGATGCTACGGCATCACATACATTTTTCTCTGCACCATCTGGCAATGTACCCATAGTCCATATTGGAACAATTAAATCATATACGGTAAGGTCTGTAAGAAATGTATCTAATGTATCTGAAAGAACAACCTCAAAATTTTCTTCCTTTAAAACATCTGCAAATACATTTGCTACTCCTTCTGGGTCATGACCGTCCCAACCACCATAAACAATCAATGCTTTTTTCATAACAATACTCCACCTTTCTGCTTTTTTTCTCTAATTGTACATCAATATAGTTTAACTTACAAATAGAATTTAAAAAATATTTCTTGCTTATTCCATACAATGACTATAAAATAATAACGATAAACAGTAAATTTACAATGATTCTTTCACTACCCAAAAGTAGCAAAGTTCTCCTACAATAAACGAAAGGACTTTATTTATGAATACAACACCAAATAGTGAAAATTTTCCACAATTTTCCCAAGGAACTACGGAAAATACACAAACTATAAAAACACTCTCTACATTTGAAATAACAGATTTTTACTTCCATCCCTCAATACAAAATAGACCTTACAAAATCAAGTCTATGGAAACAGAGGAATATGGGATTGTTCTTTCTTTAACTACTACAGCAAAAAAAGCCGTTCTCTCCTATACACATGAAACCTCTCTCTATCTGTATAGTCCTACTACGGCTACAGTTGATTTGCTTTATCTTCATATCCATTTATGGAGCGATGAGATTTTCCGAATTATTTTTTCAAAAGAAAAAGACATAAAAAATCCATTTTCAGGACTTCCTAAAGATATGCAAATGCTGGTTGGAACACCTAAAAAAGCTGACTATACAATAACAGAAACCGATACTACTATCCTAATTACAACAAAAAAAATAGAAATTACACTAGACAAAGATACAACAAAAATTTCTGCTAAATTTATAAATGGAACCGAATTCTTTTCACAGAAAAAACAAGAATTCCAAGCAGCAGATATTTATGACCTTGGACTTGCCAAACTTAATGATAATTATGCATGTTTTGAAGCCCTTGAATTAGAAAATGATGAAGTTATTTATGGCCTAGGAGAACGATTTGACAGCTTAATTAGAAATGGAAGAACGGTTGATTTTTACAACAAAGATGCAGTTGGTACAACTAGTCGTAGAACCTACATAAATATTCCATTTTACCTTTCTACCAAAGGGTATGGACTTTTTCTTAATTCTGGTGCAAAAATAGATTGGCAAATTGGCACGACAGATACTAGCACACTCCAGTTTGCTGTACTCGATAGTCAACTGGACTATTTTGTAATTAGTGGTAAAACTCCAAAAGATATTATCAAAGGCTATTGCTCTCTTACTGGTTTCTCACAACTTCCTCCTCTTTGGAGCTTTGGGTTATGGATGAGCAGAAATAGCTACATTTCATGGGAGGTTGTTGACGATATCGCAAAAAAAATTCGTGAAAACGATATTCCTTGCGATGTATTACATTTAGATACTGCTTGGTTTGATAGAGATTGGAACTGCAACCTCAAATTTTCTGAAGAACGCTTTCCAAATCCAAAAGAACATATGGAACAATATAAAAAAGATGGATTTAAAATTTCACTTTGGCAATATAATTTTATTCCACCAAATGAAGACAACGAACATTATCAAGAAGCGGTAAACTATGGATATCTCTCAAAAAATAAAGACGGTTCTCCTTATCAGCTACCAGAAACGTGTGTAGGTAGTTGGGTAAAAGATGTTACCATTGACTTTTCCAATCCTAATGCAAGAACATGGTATGGAGAAAAAATCGCAAACCTTATCAAACTTGGAGCAGCAGCCATTAAAACAGACTTTGGCGAAGGAATTTCAGAAGATGCTATTTATCAAAATATTGAGGGTAAATATTTCCATAACCTTTACTCTCTTGTTTATAACCATGTCGTATTTCACGCTTCTAAATCTGTATCAGGAGAAAATCTTGTATGGGCAAGAAGTGGAACAGCAGGCAGTCAAAGATACCCAATTCATTGGGGTGGTGATAGCCAATGTAGCTTTGAAGCTCTTGCAGGAACGCTTCGAGCAGCACTTTCGATTGGTATGAGTGGCATTCCTTACTTTTCACATGATATCGGTGGTTTTCTTGGTACTCCTAGTGATGAACTTTATGTCCGTTGGGCACAACTTGGTCTATTCTCCTCTCATTCCCGTTGTCATGGTGTAGGGGATAACAATTACCGTGAACCTTGGCGTTTTTCCAAAGAAGCTTGTGATATTTTCCGATACTATGACAAACTAAGGTATTCCCTCATGCCATATATTTATGAAGAAGCAAGAAAATGTACCGAAACAGGTTTGCCAATGATGAGAGCTTTATATATGGATTACCCTAACGATAAAAATGTTCGCTATATCGATGACCAATATTTATTTGGTGATAACCTTTTGATTGCTCCTGTACTAAAACCTTTAAGCAAAACTGACATACGTGAACTCTATCTTCCAAAAGGAGTTTGGTATGACTATTTCACAAAAGAAAAAATAGAATCCAATGGAATATGGATACGTCGCAAAGTTGACCTCAAAACATTACCTATTTATGTAAAAGAAGGTACAGAATTAAACTATTGCGAAGTCACAGACCATCTCCAAAATGGTTTTGGAAAAATCATTAAAACTGAAAGATGGTAAGACAACTCCAATAACTTTAATAAAGATTTTTAATTTTATAACAGCTCGTCTTGGTAGTATCTGTTAGAGCACACTCTCGTTATGATTCTATACAGATACTACCAAGACTTAGCTTTTTTGAAATCATGTAATTTTTTTCAATAAACTTATTGAAATTGCAATTTCTTTTGTAATTCTTCGTAAATTTCTTTTGTTTGTTCCTCGTTCTTTCCATTGATAACAAGAATGTTATTGTCTACTGTAAGAACAATACAAGCATCACATGAAATATACGTATATCTCGTATAGCTACCAAATTCACTATTTTCACATTCTCCCATAATAATGGTAGAACCACCATATCCAAATGTTCTTGTCCCAGCCACATTCTCTTCTCTATATTCTATCGAATCAATATCAGCATAGTTGACAGTTGCATCATCCCAATAAGTAGCATTGATTCTAAAAAAAGTTTCCTCAAACTGTAGTTCAAATTTTCCAGTAAATAAACTTATGATTACAAAAATAATAATTATAATTCCAACTGCCAAAGAAAGTTTTGTTGTTTTTCTCTCGGAAGAATTCATTATCGCATCTTCTTTTGTAGCTGTTCCCATCTTTAATTGTTTTCTATAGTAAACATAAGAATATATCATTGGAGCAAATGCAATTACTAACAAAAGTACTAAAAATATATACATAGATTGCTCTATTGGTATTAATATTGTGGCTAAAAGAACGATTCCACCAAAGAACCAAATATTTCCTGCAAATCGATGTGTTTTATTCCAGTTTTCTTCATTTCGAAGTGCCCATACAACTTTAATTCCTATCGTATGATTTTTCTTACATTTTGGCATATAATTACCAAAAATAATCAACATAAAAGCTAAAAGAATACGTCCTATCATATCCATACTAATATCATTCCCTAATGCCCTAACATAAGAAAAACTGCATACCATAAGAGAAATCATCGGCACAATCCAAAAGACCATTTGAAATACCTTACTATTCTGCTCTTTATTTTTAGGGTCACGAGCTGTGAAAAATAAAGCAATCCAATGTAAAATAAGCAGAATGATTGGCATTACAAAAACGGTAAAACTTCTGCTACTAAAGCCATCTGGCTCACCTTGTACATTCCAATGTGTTGCTATCCGTTCTGGCATATCATTCCATAAAAACAACCCTATTACAATAGGTAATAAAATAATTAAAGAAGATACTATCAATTTCCCTTTATTTTTCTTTAACATTCTCAACATCTCCTCTCAAATCACTAATCCAAAGCATAATTTCTTCTAAAACGGAAGTATTCAGCTCATAAAAAATAAATTTACCATTCCGAGTATCTCGAATCAAATCGGCTTCTTTTAACACGGATAAGTGTCTAGAAATACTTGCTCCTGTCACTGGAAACTTCTCCACAATTTCCCCCGCAGACATTTTTCCATCTTTTAAAAGATTTAATATCTCCCGCCGTATCGGGTCAGCAAGTGCCTTTAATGTATTTTGTAAGCCCACTTCTTCACCTCCTCATTTAACATTTAACCTAAATGTTAAATATAGTATAACAATTACACCTTATTTTGTCAATACTACAAAATAAGGTGTAATTCTCCTCTTGTTACTATTCAGCCCTAAAGTAAAATATTAAGCAAAAGCCTTACTTTTCTTGGTATCTGGTAAGGACCGTTTAGAAACGGCAGTCCTTGGCGAGGTTTTTTCGAGCCTAGTACTGCTCCGTTTCGCTACGAGCGAGAGCGTGTCCTAGAAGATACCAAGAAAAGTAGGCTTTTTAATAATAGGCTGAATAGTAACCTTCTCTTTTTTTATTCTTCTATTGCTTTTTGGCGAATGATATCAAATTCTTCTGGAAGTACAGAAAACTTCACAAAAATCTTCTGTTTTGGATGAGGACAACTCTCCATCTGATTCCCCTGTTCATCTTTCATTGCAAGTACAACTGCAATATCATTTTCCCCATTCTTCTTCATAATTTCTACTTCATCACCAACTAAAAACTTATTTCTTTGTTCCATCACAATATATCCATCTGGCATTACTTCATTTACAATTCCAAGATATGTATATTCTTTAACATACACATTATTATCATAAATTTGTGCTTCTGGCTTTGGTTTTTCAAAGAAAAATCCTGTGGTAAACTGACGGTATGTGCACTTCGCAATTTCTTCTCGATAATATGGAAGATTTTCCTGATACATACTTGGATTTTCAAAAAAGTCATCAATCGCTTTTCGATACGTTCTAGCTACTGCCGCTACATAAAGTGCCGTTTTCATACGACCTTCTACTTTTAAGCTATCAATACCAGCATCCACAATCTCTGGAATATATTCAATCATACACAAGTCTTTAGAATTGAAAATATAAGTTCCTCTATCATTTTCAAATACTGGCAAATATTCTCCTGGACGATTTTCCTCCATCAAGTAATATTTCCAACGGCAAGGATGCGTACAAGCTCCTAAATTAGCATCTCTACCAGTAAAGTAATTACTTAACAAACATCTTCCTGAATAGGAAATACACATTGCACCATGCACAAAAGTTTCAATTTCCATATCTTCTGGAATATGTTCTCTAATTTCCTTAATTTCTGCTAACGAAAGTTCTCTTGCGGATACTACTCTAGTTGCTCCCATACGATTCCAAAAACGATATGTTCCATAATTCACATTATTTGCTTGTGTACTAATATGAATATCAATTTCTGGTGCATATTCTTTTGCCAAATCAAATACACCAGGGTCAGAAATAATTAAAGCATCTGGACGAATCGGTGTGCCATCTTCTGCTACATCCAAACAAGAAAGTTCTCTAAAATATTCTTCTACTCCCTTTAAATCTCGATTATGAGCCGTAATATTTGCTGTCACATATACTTTTTTTCCATGAGCATGGGCAAAAGAAATTCCTGCTGCCATATCTTCTCTAGAAAAATTCTTTGCCTTAGCTCTAAGTCCATACATTTCTCCACCAATATAAATGGCATCTGCACCATATAATACCGCAACCTTTAATACTTCAAGACTACTCGCCGGAATTAACAATTCTGGCTTTTTATTTCTTATTATCATAAATACCTCCACTTAGACTCTTTTCTTCACACTTAATGCCATACCATCTCCTACTGTCACAATGGAAGTTGTCAGCCTGTCATTATGTTTTAACTTATACAGATATTCCCGCATTCTCATATGAATTGTTCTATCTCTTCTTGTAATACAGTATTTTGATTCTACAATAGAACCTTCTTGAAGTACATTATCTGTCACCAAAATAGCTCCCTCTGGCATCATTGGAAGTATATGAGCAAGAAAACTCATATACTGTGCTTTTGCTGCATCCAAAAACACAAAATCATATTGATTCCCTTGCTCTTTTAACTGACACAATACTTCCTCGGCATCTCCTGTTAAAAACGTAATATCTTGTTTTCTTTGCAATGCTGCAAGATTCTTTTCGGCTTCTACAATACGCATTGGTACTTTTTCTATTGTCGTCAAATGACAGTCTTTCGGCATATACTCACACATAAAAGAAGCAGAAAACCCAATGGCTGTTCCTATCTCCAAAATCTGTTTTGGCTGCTTTAACTCAATGAAAAAGCGAAGCAAGCTTTGTGCTTCTTTTCGTATAATTGGCACTTCTGTCTGCAAAGCATATGCCTCTAATTCTGCTAAATAAGGAGGCAATTCCATCTCCAAAGAATTCAAATATTCTACGAGTCTTGGTTCAACTATCATCACTTAATCCATACCTTCCTGTACTATCGAATTTGAATAATTCGTTATTTGGTCTAGTATTTCATCATACGTCATGGAGGTATTCAATCGATACGTTCCTGCCATAATGTTATATCCCATCAGTTTTACTTTCAAATAAAAAGTATAACGATTTGGTATCAATCGATTCATCTCCAAACTAGCCGCTACCTCCATCGTAGATGCACCTTCTTTTATCGTAATTTCTGCATTGATACCCGGTTCTGCATCCATTGTATAGTCTCCAAATACTTGATAACAAAACTCTCTTGCCGTAATTCCAACTTTATAAATTGCAAAAATAACAATGGCATAAAATACAATATTCAGCAACAGGTGCAGAATGAAACTGATGATATCGATTGCAATTTTTGTATTATTATTTTTCTGCCCCATGCCAATCCTCCATTCTATCCTTATGGTTCTACTTCTATAATAATTGGAAGAATCATTGGACTGCGTTTCATCCGTTTCCATAAGAAATCACTTAAGGCATCCTTAATCACTGTTTTTAATCTATTCCAATCCGAATTTCCATGACTCAAATACTTATCCAACACTTCTTCTACCACACTTTTTGCTTCTAATAATAAATTATCCGATTCTCTGACATAGACAAAACCTCTCGAAATAATATCTGGTCCTGCTAACAATTCACTTGTATATTTCTCTAATGTTATAACAACTACTAACAATCCATTCTCTGATAAATACTGACGGTCACGAAGTACAATGTTGCCCACATCTCCTACGCCAAGACCATCCACTAAAATACCTTGAGCTGTTACTTTATCTACCACATCTGCTCGTTCTGCTTCTAATTCTAATACATCACCTGAAGATAAAACAAAGATATTGTCTTTTTCTAAACCCATCAACTGTGCTAATTCTGCATGGCGTGTCAAATGACGATACTCTCCATGAATTGGAATCGCATATTTTGGCTTTGTTAAAGCATAAATTAATTTCAATTCCTCTTGACAAGCATGCCCTGACACATGAGTATCTTGATAAACCACTTTTGCTCCCATCATAGACAATTCATTAATAATCTTTGATACCGCTTTTTCATTTCCTGGAATTGGAGACGAACTTAAAATAACCGTGTCTCCCGGTTGAATCGAAATCTTTTTATGTGCATTCGACGCCATTCGAGATAATGCCGCCATCGCTTCTCCTTGACTTCCCGTTGTAATCAATACTATTTTCTCTGGCGGATAGTTCTTTATTTGTTCAATATCAATCATAATTCCTTCTGGAATATTGATATAGCCAAGTTCTAAAGCTGTCGTAATGACATTTACCATACTGCGCCCTTCAATAATTACTTTACGGTCATATTTACTTGCAGAATTAATAATTTGTTGTACACGGTCTACATTTGAAGCAAACGTTGCTATAATAATTCGATGATTCACGTTCTCTGCAAATAAATTGTCAAACGTCTTTCCTACCGTTCTCTCGGACATGGTATATCCTGGACGCTCTACATTTGTAGAATCCGCTAACAATGCTAATACACCCTTCTTACCTATCTCTCCAAGACGCTGTAAATCAAAACTATCTCCAAACACTGGCGTATAATCTACTTTAAAATCTCCTGTGTGAATAATTGTTCCAACTGGTGTATAAATAGCAAATGCTGCGGAATCTACAATACTATGATTCGTACGAATAAACTCAATTCTAAAACATCCTAAATTAATAGACTGTCCATGCTTAATTACTTTACGTTTCGTTGCCTTTAACAGATTATGTTCCTTTAACTTATTTTCAATAATACCCATCGTCAATTTTGTAGCATAAATCGGAACATTAATCTGTGGAAGAATATATGGCAACGAGCCAATATGGTCTTCATGTGCATGTGTAATGACAAATCCCTTTACTTTCTCTATGTTTTCCTTCAAATAAGAAACATCTGGAATCACAAGGTCTATTCCAAGCATATCCTCTGCTGGAAAAGCAAGCCCACAATCTACTACAATAATGGAATCTTCATACTCATACGCCGTAATATTCATACCAATTTGCTCTAACCCGCCAAGAGGTATAATTTTTACTCCATGAAGTGGCTGCTCTGCTACCTTTTTGGATTTCTTTGCTTTCCCAACTTTTTCTTCCACAACATTCAACCCTACTAGTTCTGCTTTTTCGACCGTTTCTTTTTTCGCACTTTTTCTTGGTTTCTCAAGCAATACTTCCTCTACTTCCTCTGCTACTGGTGCAATTTTTTTAGAGGATATTGCCTTCACACTTCTCATTGTATTCCCTATTCTTCTTACTGTTCTTTGAGCTGTTTTTCTTGTATTTGCTAGATTTTCTACATCCGTAGTATCTGTTTGGGACAATTCTTCCTTCTTATTAAATTTTTCGTTGCTCAAATTAACCCTCCATTCCTCACTCCTGCGTCACTAATTCTAAGTCATCCAGTAATTCCTCAAAAATAGCCGCAACTGCTGTTAATTCTTTTTCGTCTTCTACAATATCATAAAACGCCTCTTCTGCGTCTTCTGTCGATACTTCTTTTAAAATAAGAGCTTCTTCTTCCTCATCCTCAATATCATCTAATACAAGAAGATACTTTACTCCATTGATTTTTGTTTCTTCTATTACACGAAAGATAACTTCATCTCCATCTTCTGTTATAAAATTTACTGTCATATCTTCTTTTTTACTCATGTTCTTCTATTCCTTTCTCAATTTCCCTACATTTTCTAGTTTCTACCAAATACAATACATAATTTGTTGATTTCTAGTAAATGTACTCCCATTGTCCTATTCTTCCACTTTATTTTTCTCTTGATTTGCTAAATAATCCAAATATCCTTGTAAAATAAGTACTGCAGCCACTTTATCTACTACTTGCATTTTTTGTTTTAATCCAACTGCTCCTTGCTCAAGTACTCGATGAGCTGCTACTGTTGTGAGCCTCTCATCCCAAAGTACTACAGGAAGTCCTGTTCTTCTTTTTAAATCTTCTGCAAATTCTTCTGATTTTTTTGCTCTCTCACCAATCGAATTATCCATATGTTTTGGATAACCAACCACGATTTGTTCTACACTATATTCTTGAATCAATGCTTCAATTCTTTGATATGTTTGACGAAGTTTATTTTCCTGTTTTCTACGTATTACTTCGATACCCTGTGCTGTAAAAAGCAATTCATCACTAATTGCCACTCCAACTGTTACAGAGCCATAGTCTAATCCCATAATTCTCATATCTATTCCCTTTTACCAATCCACTATTTTAAAAATGATGTCTAATATAATCTTGAAGCAATTCTTCGATAATTTCATCTCGTTCTACTTTCATAATCAAACTACGTGCTCCATTATGACTTGTAATATAGGTTGGGTCGCCCGACATCACATAACCTACAATCTGACTAATTGGATTATAGCCTTGTTCTGTTAATGCCTCATATACACTGTCAATAACATCTCTTACTACTGGTTGTGTTTCTTTTTGTACTTTAAAAAACTGCGTCTTATTAATCTCGTTCATATTCTTCCTTCACCCCATGCTTTTATTCCACTTTGCTTATCAACTCTCTATTATTGCAAATAATGTTTCCTGTTCTTTCGCACCTTCTGTAATAGTAACTTGTCTTATCTGATTCGATAGCTCTTGTTCTGTCTTTACAGCAATTCTTACATAACGCTCATTATATCCTGTTTGACAGTATTGTCCATCCACTACGCCACTTTCTTCAAACAACACTTGTTCCGTTGAAGATAAAAACTGCTTACGATAGTCTTCTCCTAACCTTGCTTCTAACGCCATCAATTTCTCACTACGTTCTGTTTTTGTCTGTTCCGTCACTTGACCTGACATTTTATCTGCTACTGTTCCTTTTCTCCTAGAATACTTAAATACATGTATTTTAGAAAATCCAATCTCTTGTGCAAACTGCATTGTTTCTAAAAATTCTTCTTCTGTTTCCTGCGGAAATCCAACAATAATATCCGTAGTAATAGCAGGCTCTTTATAATACTTTCTTAAGATTGCCACACTATTTGCATACTCTTTTGTTGTATACTTCCGATTCATTTTCTTTAATACACTATCACTTCCACTTTGTAAAGAAAGGTGAAAATGAGGACAAACTTTTTCATACTTACCTAATATCTGAACAAAATCTTCTGTTATAATCCGAGGTTCTAACGAACCTAATCGAATTCTTTGAATCCCCTCTATCGCATTCAACTTCTCTATCAATTCCAACAAAGGCTGTCTTCCCTCATCTGCTGGCATTCCATAGGAAGACAAATGAATTCCTGTTAACACTATTTCTTGATATCCTGCTTCTGCTAAACGAGTTACTTCAAAAAGAATATCTTCTTCTTTTCTAGAACGAATTCTACCTCTTGCATATGGAATAATACAATAACTACAAAACTGATTACATCCATCTTGAATTTTTATATAAGCCCTAGTATGTTCTACTTGCGTTGTTAAATTCAAGTTTTCATACTCCGTTTCTTTTCCAATTTGTAAACGTCTATTTTTTACTCCAGCCATATGACTAGAAATTATTTCCACAATATCTTTTTTCTGATTATTTCCAATAACTACATCAATGCCTGTTTCTTTCATTGCATCTTCATCCGCTGTCTGTGCATAACATCCTGCTGCCACTACAAGAGCATTCGGATTTTTTTTCTTCGCTCGATGTAACATCTGTCTGGACTTTCTATCTGCCATGTTTGTGACAGAACAAGTATTGACTACATAAATATCTGCTATTTCAGAAAATTCTACCAAATTTGCACCTGCTTCTACAAATAGTGCTTGCATTGCTTGTGTTTCATACGAATTTACTTTACAACCAAGTGTTAAAAATGCTATTTTTATTTTTTTTATATCAAAACTATCTGTATATTCCATTTATTTTAACCCCCTTTATACTTTTTCACACATTTCGCATAAAATTCTTATAAAAATTTATTTACTTTGCATATTGATTTTTATTGAAAAAAGAAGTAGTATAGATGTGTAGAAAAAACTATACAAGGAGGGCTATATTATGACAACTGTTAATATTTGCTTAGATTCCATCGACAAGGTAAAATCCTTCGTAAATGAAATCACAAGATTTGATTCCGATTTCGATTTAATCTCCGGAAGATATGTTATCGACGCTAAATCCATTATGGGTATCTTCAGTCTTGACTTATCTAAGCCAATCGAACTAAGCATTCATAGCGACAATGTAACAGATATTCTGAGTGCATTAACACCTTACATCATTAAGTAAGATTGTATTCAAAATCGGACAGAGGTAGTACTTATATGGGAGGATACATTTTGTATCCTCCTGTTTTTTTACCCTACCTGAACTACTTCTACAGTTCTTAATGCTTCTTCTACAAGTGCTTCTATTTGTTCTTCCAAATGAGTTTCCGATTTTTCAATGACAGATAAAACAGGATGTGTCACTGGATGTTTTGCCACAAAAATCGTACAACAATCTTCGTATGGAAGAATCGAGGTTTCAAATGTTTTAATCTTTTCTGCAATCGTTACAATATCTTGCTTATCAAAAGCAATCAACGGACGATACACTGGTAACGTACATACGGCATTCGTTGCCATTAAACTTTGCATTGTCTGACTTGCTACTTGTCCAATACTTTCTCCTGTAATCAAACCAATACAGCCACTCTCTTTTGCTAATTTTTCTGCAATCTTCATCATATAACGACGCATAATAATCGTCAATTGCTCATGTGGACACTGTTCATAAATATATAATTGAATATCTGTAAAGTTCACAATATTTAACCGAATTGGTCCTGTATAAGCACTAATAATTTTTGCTAAATCAACTACTTTTTGTTTTGCTCTCTCACTTGTATATGGTGGTGCATGGAAATAGGTTGCCTCTAATGTAACACCTCGTTTTGCAATCATATAACCTGCTACTGGACTATCAATACCACCAGATAATAATAACATTGCTTTTCCACTCGAACCAACTGGCATTCCTCCGGGACCTGGAATAATATGAGAATAAATATACGATTTTGTTCTTACCTCTACAAAAATTTTCACATCCGGCTCATGTACATTTACCTTTAATGTATTAAAGCGATGTAATAGCGATTCTCCTAATTTACAACACATTTCAGGAGAAGTAATTGGATAACGTTTATCTGCACGTTTTGCCTCTACCTTAAATGTAAAATTTTTATCCTTATAAAATTCATCTACATACTGTAGAGCCTGCTCTGTAATCGTATCCCAATCTGTACTATCTACAACTACAACAGGACAAATGCCAGAAACACCAAATACTTTTTGAAGTTCTTCTACTGTTTCATCATAATCATACTCCTCAGGACAAGAAACAAAAATTCGTCCCTGTTCTCTTGATACTTCAAAATCACCCAGTTTATCCAAATGATATTTTACTTGGTCTTTTAAAATATTCTCAAATACATGACGGTTTTTTCCTTTTAAACCAATCTCTGCATATTTAATTAAAAATGCTTTATACATTTGCACTGTTCCTTCCTCTTTATACACTTTTACGCTTTACAAATCTAAAGCATATTTTCTCAAAACAATTATTCTTTTATTATAGCACGACATTTTTAAAATAACAATCATTTTCTAAAGAAGCGGCGCAACTGTGGTAACAATTTTGCGACACACTCTGCTGCATATTCTATTTCTTCTCTTGTCGTTTCCACTGAAAAACTAAAACGTAACGTGGCATCCAATAGTTCTTTTTTGACTCCAATCGCAACTAATGTACCACTAATATCTGGATGATTCGAGGAACAAGCAGAACCAGAAGATACATACACTCCCTTTTCTTCTAAGGCGTGTAATAATACTTCACTACGAACTCCTTGAAAACTAACACTCAAAATATGTGGTGCAGTTGCTCTTACCCCTTCTTTAGGAATTGCGTTAACCGTTACCCCTTCTATCCCTTCTAGTTTTTCCTTTAACAAATCTTTTAATTCATAAAGATGATTACGATTTTCCTCTAATGATTCATACATTTTTACCGAAGCTTCGGAAAGTCCTGCAATGGCTGGCACATTTTCTGTTCCAGAACGCATTCCTTTCTCTTGTCCACCTCCGTGTAAAATAGGACGAATTTTTGTCTTATTTTTTATATAAAGGAAACCGCTACCCTTTGGCCCATGTATTTTATGACCACTTACACTAAGTAAGTCAATCCCTTCTTTGGCTGGCTGTATTTTCATCTTTCCAAATGCTTGAATCGCATCTACATGAAATAATACCTTTGGATTTTTTGCTTTGATTCTCTTTGCAATTTCTGCAATTGGCTCTACACAACCAATTTCATTGTTTACATACATTACAGAAACTAAAATCGTATCTTCTCTTACCGCAGACACTAAAGCTTCCATGTCCACTCGACCATAACTATCTACAGGAATAAAGGTAAGTTCAAATCCCATTTCTTCCAAAAATAACAATGGCTGGTATACGGAAGCGTGTTCCATTCTAGTTGTAATAATATGTTTCCCTGCTCGCTTATTTGCCAATGCTGTTCCAATCAATGCCATATTGTTAGATTCTGTTCCACCAGAAGTAAACACAATTTCTGATGGTTCACATTTTAAAATGCTAGAAATTTGTTGTTTTGCTTCTTTAATATACTTCTCTGCTTCCATTCCTTTCCGATGCATCGAAGAAGGATTTCCAAAATCTAAGCAATAGACTTGATTCATTTTTTCTATCACTGCGGTACTTACTTTTGTTGTTGCCGCATTATCTAAATATGCTTCCATCTACTTTTATTCCTCACTTACACATTCTATTTCATACATCAAAATAGAAAGCGTTGTAAACCCTGCTGTTTCCGTTCTAAGAATTCTTTTTCCTAACGAAACGGGAACTACACCACATTCCTTTGCTTTCTCTATCTCTGCTTCTTCAAATCCACCTTCTGGTCCAATAAATACAGAAACTACTGTTTCCTTACATGCCTTTTTTGCGACTTCTTTCAGAGAAGTCATTCCTTGTGCCAATTCATATGGAATTAACGACATTCCTTCTGAAATTGCTACTTTTAATGCCTCCCTATACGACATAACACGAGAAACTTTTGGAATAATTCCTCTACCCGATTGTTTTGCAGCACTTTCTGCAATGGCTTGCCAACGCTCTATTTTCTTTACTTCTTTTTTCTCATCTTCTAATTTTACAATACAACGCTTTGTCATAACAGGAATTATCTCCACTGCACCAAGCTCTACTGCCTTTTGAATAATCAATTCCATTTTATCTTTCTTTGGCAACCCCTGATATAACTTTAAACGCACAGGAAGCTCCGTAGAGGCTTGTTTTCTATCAAGGATAGAAAGTATTACCTCTCCTCCTAAAAACTCCTCTATTTGGCAAATATATTCCATTCCTGTACCATCACAAACCGTCAGTTGCTCTCCTTGCTTCATCCGAAGCACATTTTTCATATGATTCACATCCGAACCAGTAATACAAATGTGCTGTTCTGCTACATTTTGTTCTTCACAATAAAAACAATGCATTGTTTATTCTCCCATCGTTTCTTGTTTGATTCTTGGTAAATTCCACTTAAAATGAGCTGCTAGAATACGAATGACAAAAACAACGGTAGCCCCTAATAACATTCCTTGTAATTGTCCAAACATTCTACCAACAATAACACAAGTAATTGCTCCTATAATTGAAGCACTTGCATATACATGCTTTACAAAAATATAGGGCATATTTTGTGCCATCACATCACGCAAAACACCACCACCAACACCTGTTAATACACCAACAAACACTTGTAAAAATGCCGTTGTTTCATATTCCATATTGACTGCAGCATTGACACCTGATACCGTAAAAAGCCCAAGACCTAACGAATCAAATAACATCATAATTTTATCATATGCCGCATAAAAGGGACTTTGTTGAATCCCATGATGAAAATAAATCCAAAAGAACACAAGTATCGAAAACGAAATAGCAACTAATGCATAGATTGGATTTTGAAACATAATTGGTGGAGTTACACCTAAAATAAGGTCACGAATCATACCACCACCAACCGCAGTTGTCATACCAAGCACACATACACCAAGTAAATCCATTTGCTTCTTGACACCAACCATTGCACCAGAAGAAGCAAAGGCGATTGTACCTACTAGCTCAATTATCAATAAATACGTATCTAACATAATTTTATTCCTTTTTTGAACCTATGAGCCTACTCTATTTGGTATCTTCTAGGACACGCTCTCGCTCGTGGCGAAACGGAGCAGTACTAGGCTCGAAAAAACCTCGCCAAGGACTGCCGTTTCTAAACGGTCCTTTAAAGATACCAAATAGAGTACGGCTTCTACTTCATATCAACTTTTTAGTTACTCTTCCATAACTTTCACAAATGTCTTATACTAAACTAAAGTTTGAATAGTAACATTATTCATGCTCTGTTCAATTTCTTCCACTGTACGAATAATACTTTTTGACAATACTTCGCATCCATTTTCTGTAATCAATAAGTCATCTTCAATACGAATTCCAATTTCTTCTTCATCAATGTAGAGTCCTGGTTCATTTGTAATTATCATACCTGTTTCTAATTTTTCTTTGCTAGGTGATGTAACATCATGCACATCTATACCCAGATGATGACTTACTCCGTGCATATAATATTTCGTTACATCTTCCTCTTTTTCAATCATACCAAGTTCGATTAAGCCTTTCGCTAAGACACTTTTACAATGTTCATTAAGTTCCTTTAGTGTTACTCCCGGTTTTGCCATCTTTGTTACAGCTTGGTTTGCCAAAAGAACTAAATTATAGAATTGTTTTTGACGTTCTGTAAACTTTCCGCTAACTGGATAAGTTCTTGTAATATCTGCATTATATCCGTCCACTCTTG
>CALAEX010000024.1 GCA_937891165.1 uncultured Lachnospiraceae bacterium
TACGTACGGTTCAATGAGAGGGAAATAACATATGCTGTTATTTCTCTACTCTATTGCTTTTTGTCCTTTTTCACCTCGTTTTCGGTTTCTAATTTTCTTTACTGAATATTTTTTCCCTCGGTAAGTAAAGGTTTCGGTATCGAAAGGAACACAAGCACCGTACACAACAGAATCTTTTTCGTCTAGTGTAATGGCTTTGACACCTCGGCTGACTTTCTTTAATTCTGGTACTTCGGTAAGTGAAAATCCTAGGGAAAGTCCATTTGCAGTATAGAGGATTACTTTTTGATTGTTAGCTACAATATCTGCACTAGAAAGAAGAGTTAGTCCGACAATCAAGTCTTCTCCTTCTAGTTTTGTTGTATTTATTTGGCTTCGGTTGGTATCAAATTCAATACCAGAGACAAGTTTAATAAAACCAGATTTTGTGATAAATAATAATTGTGATTCAAAGAGTTGTTCAAAATTAGTATAGAGTAAAATATTTTCTTTCCCTACTTTACAAAGGGTATGAATTAAAACACCTTTGTCTTTTAGTTTACTTTTTGGAATCGAAGAGGCTTTGACTTGGTAGAGATTACCTTCGGCAGTAAAGACACAAAGTTTGTCTGTGTTTTTCATTTTCACTGTATGCACATAGTCTTTTAAAGCTTCCTCTCCCGCACGGGAAATAGTAGCAGCATCACAAGATTTCGTATAACCGAATTTATCAATCAATACATAAATATCTTCAATTTTTTCTTCTACTACATAGTCCATCGTTTTTACCTGGCTAATCGTGGTGCGTCTTGGTTGGTTAAATTTTTTCTTAAATTCTTTTAGTTGATTTTTAATGACTTTATGAAGTTCTTTCGTAGAGCCAAGCACTTTTTTATATTTTTCAATATTTTTTAATAGTCCTTCGCTTTCTTCATGTAATTTTTTTATTTCTAAGCCAATTAATTTACTGAGTGGCATAGCAAGAATAGCTTCTGCTTGGCGTTCGGTAAAGTCTAGTTTTTCTGCTTGTTTTTTGGAAGCTTGGGTTTTGAATTTTATTTCATCAATATCTCCATAAATCAAACAATTTTTTGCCTGTTTTATTGAACTAGAACCTCGAAGGATTTCAATAATTAAATCAATAACATCCGTAGCACGAATTAAACCACTGACTATTTCCAATCGTTCGGTTGCTTTTCTTAGCATATGTTCATATTCTTTTGTATAGAGAATTTCTTGAAAATCTACAAATTCTTTTAATAAAGATTTTAAATTAAAAACAATTGGTTGTTGTTCTTTTACTGCTAATAAATTGACAGAATACGTATCCTCTAGTCCTGTCTTTTTATAAAGACCATTTAATAAATTATATGGGTCACGGTCACGTTTTACTTCAATGATGATTCGTACATCTTTGGAAGATTCATCTCGGACGTCGCTAATTTCATCAAAGACTTTATCTCTCATTAAGTCTACAATATTTTCGACTAATCTTGTTTTATTTCCCGCAGAAGTATAAGGAATTTCGGTAATAATAATATTCTTTTTACCATAATCTCCATTTTCAATTTCTGTTTTGGCACGAACTTTTAACTTTCCTTCACCTGTAGCATAGATAGTAGGGAGAACCTCTGCATTTACAATTTGCCCACCCGTTGGAAAATCAGGTCCTTTAATATATTCCATCAAATGTTCTAAAGAAATATCAGGGTTATCCATATAAGCAATTGCCCCATCAATGACTTCAGATGGATTATGAGGGGGAATATTTGTTGCCATACCAACGGCAATACCAGTCGTTCCATTAATTAGAAGGTTTGGTAACATAGCAGGAAGAACCGTTGGTTCTTGTTCACTATTATCAAAGTTTGGAATAAAATCTACAAGTCCCTTTTCTAAATGTTCGAGCATGGTCATTGCACCTTCGGACAACCTTGCTTCGGTATATCGCATGGCAGCAGCAGAGTCCCCATCAATTGAACCAAAATTTCCATGTCCATCAATCAATGGAATAGATAAGGAAAATTCTTCCGACATATGCACAAGAGCATCATAAATCGAAGCATCCCCATGAGGATGATACTTACCCATCGTATCTCCAACAATACGAGCACTTTTTCGATGCGGTTTCTTAGGCTCAAGTCCCAACTCGGTCATAGCATATAAAATTCTCCGTTGTACAGGCTTTAACCCATCCCTCACATCTGGCAAAGCACGGTCAATAATGACATTGACCGCATAATCACGGTAGGACGTTTTCATTTCCTCCGCAAAATCTAACTGAATTAACTGTTCATTAGGTACTATTTTCATAAATTTTTATAAGACACGGTCTCTTATTTTTAGATAAGAGAAGTGTAAAATTTCCTTTCTAAGTTTATTGCTAATACTTACTTAGCCTAAAAATAAATATTCTTTAGGTGTTTAAATATCTTGGCAAAATCCTTATAGTTTTTATATTTAGTTAGGACCGTAAAGAGGCGTCCGTCCTTGGCGAGGTGTTTTCGAGCCTAGTACGGCTACGCCTCGTCCCGAGCGAGAGCGTGTCCTAACAGATATAAAAACTATAAAGATTTTTCGTTTATTATACATCTAATTTAGCGTATTTAGCCTCTTCCATAATAAAGGCTCGTCTTGGCGGTACAGCACTGCTCATCAATAGGGTTGTCACTTCATCTGCCTCTACCGTATCCGAAATAGAAACTTGAGCCAAAATTCTGCTTTCTGGATTTAGTGTTGTTTCCCACAATTGGTCAGCATCCATTTCCCCTAATCCTTTATATCGTTGCAGTGTTAGTATTTTATGTCCTTCTTTTCGGAACTTTTCTAATTCAAAATCATTGAATAAATAGCGGGATTGTTTTGCTTTTCTTTTTCCTTCATAGTTCACTTTATAAAGAGGTGGAAGACCACGATATACTTTTCCTTCCATAATGAGTTCTGGCATAAAACGATAGAAGAAGGTCAAAAGGAGTGTACTAATATGAGCACCGTCCACATCCGCATCGGTCAAAATAATAATTTTATCATAGCGAAGTTTACTAATATCAAAATCGTCTCCAATGCCACAACCAAAAGCAGCAATCATTGTTTTAATTTCATTATTGACTAAAATTTTCTCTAAAGGTGCTTTTTCTACATTTAAAATTTTACCACGAAGTGGAAGAACTGCTTGTGTTTTTCGATTTCTGGCGGTTTTTACTGTACCACCAGCAGAATCACCCTCTACAATATAAATTTCGCATTCTTCTGCTTTTTTAGAAGAACAGGAGGCAAGTTTACTTCTCGTATCTACATCATTTAATTGTTTTAGAATCGCATTTCTCGCTTTATCTCCTGCTTTTCTGGCATTATAAGATTTCATGGTATTGTCTAAAATTGCACGAAGTTCTTCGATATTTTTATCAAAATATCTGGTTACTTCCGCAGAAAATACTTCTTCGACCGCCACTTTAGCATCAGTATTGCCAAGTTTTGTTTTCGTCTGTCCTTCAAACTGTGGGTCAGGATGTTTAATCGAAACAATGGAAATTAAACCATTACGGATATCTTTTCCATCAAAATTTTCGTCTTTGTCCTTTAAAATACCAAGTTCTCTAGCATATTTATTCATAATACGAGTCAAGGCATTTTTAAAACCTGTTACTAATGTTCCACCATCTACGACATTGATTCGGTTACAATAAGCATTAATCTGTTCTTGATAAGTGCTAGTGTAAGTAAAAGCTACCTCTACTTCAATATCCCCACTAGCTCCCTCAATATAGACAGGTTCTGGTAACAGAAGTTTGGTATCTGTTGTATCTTTCATTGCCGTTTTTGTAATATAGGAAACAAAACTTTTAATTCCTTCTTCTTCAAAAAAGGTAGTTTTTGTTCCGCGAATTTCATCTGTAAATATTAAGCGAAGTCCTTTATTTAAATAAGCGGATTCTCGTAAGCGTTTTGTAATAATCTCTGGTTTAAATTCTACCGTCTCAAAAATAGTGTCATCAGGGTAAAAAACTACTTTTGTACCAGTATCTGCTTTCGTACATTTTCCAACAACAGGAAGCATTCCGTTTTCTAATTCTGTGATAGGGTGTCCACCATTTTCATACATATCTCGATAGATTTTTCCACCTTTTCTGACTTCTACAATCATTTTAGAGGACAAAGCATTTACTACGGACGCACCAACACCATGCAGACCACCCGATACTTTGTAAACATTACTTGCGAATTTTCCGCCAGCGTGTAAAATCGTATAGACAACGCGAACGGTAGGAATATGTTTCGTAGGGTGAATATCTACAGGAACACCTCGACCGTGGTCTGTAATGGCAATTCCGCCATCTTTTTGTAATACAATTTCAATTTGGGAGCAGAAGCCCGCCAAATGTTCATCAATACCGTTATCTAAAATTTCCCAGATTAAGTGATGAAGTCCTCGAGAGCCTGTACTTCCAATATACATACCCGGACGTTTTCTTACTGCCTCAAGTCCTTCTAACACTACAATCTGACTTCCATTATATTGTTCCATAAATAACCTTCCTTAAAAAAATGTATGTTCGGTTTTTTAGTATAACATATGTTTCACTCATTTTTCAATAGGTCGTTGCAACCGTAAATTCTTTTTCTTGTATTTTCCCTAAAAGGACGATATAATACTAAAAGACAGGTAAATGAGGAAAGGTAGGTAAAAATTGAAGTTATCTAAAGCAAAAATAAAAAAAGGAATCAAGCTAACAATCAAAGGAATCAAAGGTTTTCGACCTTATAAATATTATCGTACTAGATATTTTTGGTATCGAGAACATTGTAAACTTCAACCAAACTGGATTTTATTAGAATCTATACAAGGGAAACAACTATTAGATAATATCGCAGTTCTCTTAGAAGAATTGGCAAACAATCCGATATATCAAGAGTACAAGATTTATTTATCTGGAAATAAACAGCTTCGCAATGACCGACAAGCTTATTTAAAGAAAAAGGGATTAGAACATAGAGTTACTTTACTTGATTTAGAATCTCTTTCTTATTACAAAGTATTAGCAACAGCGAAGTATTTAATTTCAGAAAATAGTTTGTTATATATTTATACAAAGCGGGAAGGGCAAGTATATTTCAACACATGGCATGGTACACCATTAAAAACATTAGGAAAAAATAAAAAAAGCAGTTATGCTATGATAGGAAATGAACAAAAGACATTTTTAGATGCGGATTATATTCTTTGTCCAAATGAATATACCATGGATATTTTAATGCAAGATTATATGTTGGAAAACTTTGGACAGGCAAAGTTTTTATTGGCAGGGTATCCAAGAAATACTGTATTTTTTGATTCTAAAAAGAGAGAAGAAGTTCGAGATTATTATAATTTAGAGAAAAAACAAGTCATTGCTTATCTTCCAACATGGAAAGAAGTGATGGGAGAAACAACGCATGAAGTACGAAAAGAGAAGATGCAAGCATTTCTTGCAGAATGGGATAACTTGTTATCGGATAGTCAAGTATTATATGTTAAGTTACATTATGCAAATGCGTTTCGTATTTCCTTAGAACAGTATAAACATATTTATCCATTTCCAGAAGAATATGGAACGTATGAATTTTTAACAGCAGTCGATTCGCTTGTGACAGATTATTCTAGTGTCATGTTTGATTATGCTCTGACAAGGCGTAAGATTGTATTATTTACTTATGATAAAGAGGAATATGGTACGTATCGTGGACTGCATATAGAACTTTCGGAATTACCATTTCCAAAGGCAGATACGATAGCAGAAGTCATGGCAGAAGTAAATACACCAAAGCAATATGAAGATGCAGGATTTTTGGCTACATTTTGTGCGTATGACAACAAAAATGTAACGACAATGTTGTGCAAAAAAGTGATATTAGAAGAAACATCTGCGGTTAGAGAATTAGATATTCCATACAATGGAAAGAAAAATGTAATGTTTTACATTGGCGGTTTTGAGAAAAATGGTTTGACGACAGCAGCTCTAAATTTATTACACAATTTAAATAGAGAAAAGTATAACTATGGCGTTGTCTATTGCATGAATAGTTTAAGGGCACATCCAGAGGAATTAAAATTATTGCCAGAAGATATGCCTCGTTTTGGATATTATTATTTTAAAGCAGCTATGGTAACAGAGTCTATTCCATATTTTTTCTGGAAAGAGATTCGTAGGTTACCATATTCGTTTATTCAATTAGCATTTGAACGAATGTCTACAAGAGGAGGTAAGCGAATTTTTGGAGATTGTCGAATTCATCATATCGTACAATTTACTGGTTATGTAGAAGAAATGATTGGTATTGTAGAGCAAATGCCATGTGGACGTAGTATTTATGTACACAGTGATATGGAAAAAGAAATTCAGATGCGTGGAAATGCAAACAAAGGCTTGCTAAGTCATGCCTATAAAGCATATGATAATGTGGCTGTCATTACCGAAGGAATGATTGCACCAACTAAGAGAATTGCTCAAAGTGTGAAAGAAAGAGGGTTGCAAGAACCAGATATTCATCTTTGTAATAATGTCATTGATTATAAACGAATTCGCAGGATGGGTGAGCAACCATTGAGCTTTGACGCTTCTACGGCTTTTAATGTGCCAAAAGAACAGTTATTAAAAGCTTTAAATTCAAAGAAAAAGAAGTTTGTTTCGATTGGACGATTTTCTGTGGAAAAAGGGCATGAGCGTTTGATTCGTGCATTTGAACAATTGCATAAAGAACAACCAGACACTTGTTTAATTATTATTGGTGGTCATGGTGTGTTGTATGAAAAGACGGTAAAACAAGTAGCAGAATCGTCTTGTCCAGATTCTATTTTCTTAGTAAGATATATGTCCAATCCATATCCTTTGTTAAAGCAATGTGATTATTTTGCATTATCTTCTTTATATGAAGGATTTGGGTTAGTGCTTGTAGAAGCCGATGTATTAGGACTTCCATGTTTTTCTGTCAACATTACAGGACCAAGATTCTTTATGGAAAAGTGTGGTGGAATGTTAGTAGAAGATAGTCAAGCAGGAATATTAGATGGTATGAGAGCTTGTATCGCAGGGACAGTGCCAAAACAATTGAATATTGATTATGAACAGTATAACAAAGAAGCAGTAGCACAGTTTGAAACATTGGTAAAATAGAAAAGGAAAATAATATGAAAAAAGTAATTACTTATGGAACTTATGATTTATTACACATTGGTCATATTAACTTATTAAAAAGAGCAAGAGCATTAGGGGATTATCTGTTAGTGGTACTTTCTACAGATGAATTTAATGCATTAAAACATAAAACAGCATATCATAGTTATGAAGATAGAAAAAGCATTTTAGAAGCGATTCGTTATGTCGATGAAGTCATTCCAGAAACTTGCTGGGAACAAAAAGTGTCGGATGTAGTAAACAATCATATTGATATTTTTGTTATGGGAGATGATTGGGAAGGTCAATTTGATTTTCTAAAGGAATATTGTGAAGTAGTATATTTACCACGTACAGATGGAATCTCTACTACAAAGATAAAATCAGATTTAAATAAACAATAAAATATTCAGAAGAAAGGGAAGTTTTTAGAAATGGAAAAAAAAACCATAAAAAAGCGATATGAAAAAGCGAAAAAAGCATACCGTGAGTTGCGTGGAAAAATTAAAAAAGGTCTATTACGAAAGAAAAAATACATTTCTTATTTGGAAAAATGCCCTATTCAGGAAAAGGCTATTTTATTAGAATCGCAGCATGGTGGTACAGTAGGTGGCAATATTTTTGCTATTTTAAAAGAATTATGTGAAAATCCTACTTATGCAGAATATAAACTTTATTTAGCTTGTTTTGAAAGTCGTTTAGAAGGAAGATATCAGTTTTTAAAGCAGTATGGTTTCCAAGATAGAGTAAAGGTGCTCTCTACTGGAAGAAATGAGTATTTTAAAATACTAGCGACAGCAAAGTATCTAATTAATGATAATACGTTTACCAATGTCTTTATTAAACGTCCAGAGCAAGTTTATTTAAATACATGGCATGGAACACCATTAAAAACATTAGGAAGAAAAATTAAACAAGACTTTGGTACCATCGGAAATGCCCAACATAACTTTTTTGTAGCGGATTATTTACTTTATCCAAATGAATTTACAATGAAGCATATGTTAGAAGATTATATGATAGAAAATATGGGAAGTGCCAAAGTATTATTGACAGGTTATCCAAGAAATGAAGTTTTTCTTTCGGAAGGTCGCAGACAGGAAATTCGCCAAAAACTTGGTGTAGAACATATGGAAGTGTATGGCTATCTTCCGACTTGGCGTGGTGTCATTGGTAAAATTACAAGTAAACAGCAAAATGCTCGTTTATACGAATATTTAAAAGAATTGGATGGAAGACTAAAAGACAATCAAAGAGTGTATGTGAAATTGCATCCAATTAGTGTAAAAGAAATTGATTTGAAAGAATTTACAAAAATTCTTCCATTTCCAGCAGATGAATATGAAACGTATGAGTTTTTAAATGCAACGGATGGTTTGATTACAGATTATTCGAGTGTATTTTTTGACTATGCCGTTTCTCGCAGAAAGATTATTTTGTTTACTTATGATAAAGAAGAATATACCGCAGACAGAGGCTTTTATTTTCCGATGGATGAGTTGCCATTTCCACAAGTAAATACAGTAGATGGCTTACTTGAGTGTATCAATCAGCCAAAGTCCTATGATGATACAGAATTTTTAAAAGAATTTTGTGCTTATGAGGATAGTGGTGTAACGAATGCTGTATTACGACGAGTATTGTTTGATGAGGCGAGTCCACTAATTAAAGAAGATAAAGTGCCTGACAATGGAAAGAAGAATGTCGTCCTTTATATTGGTGGGTTTGCTAAAAATGGTATTACAATGTCTGCCCTTACGTTACTTCGTCATGCAGATAGACAAAAGTATAATTTTACTGTCATCTTTCGAATTGCCGATTTAAAATCTCATCAAGAGAGTTTGTTGGAATTGCCAGAAGGTGTGAATCATTATGGTTATTTTGATGGACGTAGTGTCAATGTAACAGATGCGTTATTGTATAAGATGTGGGAAGATTGGAAAATATTACCTTATAAATTAGCAAGGCCTGTCATTAAAAGACGTTCCCAAAATGAAATTAAGCGTATTTTTGGTGGATGCCGTGTAGATAAAATCATTCATTTTAATGGATATGTCAATGATATGATTGCTTTGATTGAAGAAATGCCTTGCAGTAGAACGTTATTTGTTCATAATGATATGGAACAAGAAATTAGTAAAAAACATAATGTCAATCGAGAGCTATTAAGTCATGCGTATCAAAACTATGATTCGGTAGGCATTGTAACACCTGATTTATATGGATGTACCGAAAACTTAGCAAATGTTTGGAAAGAAAAAGGTGTTTCTAAAAAAGCCAATATCGTTGTGACCAAAAACTTAATTGATTATGAAAAAGTGTTATCTATGGGAGAACAAGAAGTCATATTAGACTCACAGACTAGAAGAAATACAACCGTAGATGAGATTATGGATGCATTGAATTCGGATGGCAAGAAATTTATTACGGTTGGAAGATTTTCTTGGGAAAAAGGGCATGAGAGATTGGTAGATGCATTTGCAAAAGTGTTAGAAGATTATCCTGATTGTTATTTGTTTATTGTAGGTGGATATGGACCATTGTTTGCAAGAATGAAGAAAAAAGTTGTAGAAATGGGATTGTTAGGTAAAGTATTTGTCATTCGCTATATGTCAAATCCATATGCCTTAATTAAAAGATGTGATTACTTTGCCTTATCTTCTTTTTATGAAGGATTTGGTTTAGTGCTTGCAGAAGCAGATATTTTAGGACTTCCATGTTTTTCTACGGATATTACAGGACCAAAGAAATTTATGGAGAAATATGGTGGATTTTTGGTAGAAGACAGCGAACAAGGAGTAGAACAAGGACTGCGAGCTTGCCTAGAAGGTAGAGTACCACCAAAATTACAAATAGATTATGAGCAATATAATAAAGAAGCGTTAGAGCAGTTTAATAGCATTATATAATGAAGAAGTACAAGGAGAAAAGAGAGAATGAAACAGTCGTTTTTAACAAAGGAACAAATTGCAGAGGTAGTAAAGACGTATCCAACTCCTTTTCATCTTTATGATGAAAAAGGAATTAGAGAGAACGCAAGAAATATGGCAAAGGCATTTGCTTGGAATAAAGGGTTTAAAGAATATTTTGCAGTAAAGGCAACTCCAAATCCGTTTATTATGCAAATTTTAAAGGAGGAAGGTTGTGGCTTTGACTGTTCTTCAATGACAGAGTTAATGATGTCTGAGGCAGTAGGTTCTACAGGTTCTGAAATTATGTTTTCCTCGAATGCAACACCACCACAGGAATTTGTGAAAGCAAGAGAATTAGATGCCATTATCAATTTAGATGATTTTACGCATATTGCATTTTTAGAGAAAACAGCAGGATTACCAAAGAGGATTTGTTGTCGTTATAATCCAGGTGGGGTATATGCAGTTAGCAATAGCATTATGGATAATCCTGGAGATGCAAAATATGGTTTTACAAAAGAGCAGTTAATCGAAGGTTTTTGTGTTTTAAAGGAAAAGGGAGTCGAAGAATTTGGTATTCATTCATTCCTTTGCAGTAATACCGTAACGAATGATTATTATCCAATGCTTGCAAGAACTTTATTTGAACTTGCTGTAGAAGTAAAAGAAAAGACAGGAGCAAATATTACTTTTATTAACTTGTCTGGTGGTGTTGGTATTCCATATCGTCCAGAACAAGAGGCAAATGATATTTTTGTCATTGGCGAAGGAGTTAGAAAAGCATTTGAAGAAATTTTAGTACCTGCTGGTATGGGAGAAGTAGCTATTTTTACCGAGTTAGGACGTTTTATGTTAGCACCTTACGGACAATTAGTAGCTACTGCGGTTCATGAAAAGCATATTTATAAAGAATATATTGGACTTGATGCTTGTGCCGTGAATTTAATGCGTCCAGCCATGTATGGAGCATATCATCATATTACTGTAGTAGGAAAAGAAGACCTACCATGTGACCATAAGTATGATGTAACAGGTTCTCTATGTGAAAATAACGATAAATTTGCGATTGACCGTATGCTTCCAAAGATTGATATTGGAGATTATATTGTTATTCATGATACAGGAGCACATGGTTTCTCTATGGGATATAATTATAATGGAAAACTTCGTTCCGCAGAACTTTTATTACAGGAAAATGGAGAAGTAAAATTAATTCGCCGTGCCGAAACACCAGCTGATTATTTTGCTACGTTTGATTTTACAAATTTATTCTAAGCAAGCTAAAGTATTTAAAATCTTGTTCCGATATATAAAATATAAGAGCTTTGAAGAGCCTGTATGGGTAAAGTGAAAATGAATGGATGGTGAGAAAAATGCGTATTGATGCTATGTCGGAAGTCAGTCAATTGTATCAAAGTAATGGTATGAAGAGGAAGACAGGGACAACAAAGTCTGCTTACACAAAGGATTCTGTCGAAATTTCTGAATTCGGCAAAGAACTTCAGGTCGCAAAACAGGCAGTTGCCCAAGCTGAAGATGTCCGTATGGACAAAGTTCAGGAATTAAAGGCTCGTATTGCAAATGGCACATATGATGTTCCAATGGGAGCATTAGCGGATAAGCTGTTAAGCGGATTTATATTATAGAGGCGGAGAGTTAATTTATGGCAAGTTTAATGGAAGAACTGGTATCTACTCTTCGTCAGGAGCAAGAGGCATATCAAGGATTGCTTCCAGTAGTGGAAAGTAAAACGCAAGCAATTGTTGCAAATGATTTAACAAAAATCCAGCAAATTACTGAGTTAGAACAAGAAGCTATTGGGAAAATTATGGTGTTAGAAAGAAAACGAGCAGAAGTAATTAACAATATGGGGATTGTGTTAAATAAGAAACCTTCTGATTTGACACTTCCTAATTTGATTCAATTATTAGAACGACAACCAGCACAACAACAAGAATTAAAAGAAATTCATACAGAATTGACAAAAATATTAAAACGTGTCAATTCTGTCAATGGACATAATAAAAACTTGATTGAACAATCGCTGGAAATGATTTCTTACAATATGAATATCATTCAGAGTACAAGGATTGTACCAGGAAATAATTATACAAAAAATGCGGGTCAATGGGATATGACCGCTTCACAGACAGGGATGTTTGATGCAAAGCAATAAAGACAGACATCCCTGTCTTTCTGCTTCATTAGTTTATGAGAAAGGATACATAGAACAATGAGTTTAATGAGTGGTTTATACGTTGGAATATCAGGATTACAAGTCAGTCAGCGTGGATTAACTGCAACTGGACATAATCTTGCAAATATAGAAACCGATGGTTACGTTCGACAGAGAGCGATTTTGTCAGAATCGCCATATAATAAAATTGGTAACACTCCTATCGCACCGATGACGATAGGTAGAGGTGTAACAGTGGCAGCAGTAAATCAAGTGCGAGATGCTTTTTTGGACAGCTCTTATCGTCAAGAATCTGGTAGAAAGATGTTTTATGAATTACAGTATGAGTCTGTTGCAGAAATAGAAGGAATTTTAGGTGAAACAGAAGGTGTTGCTTTTCAGGATTCTATGGAAGAATTTTGGGCTTCTATGTCAGAATTATGTAAAGAGCCAGAAAGTATTGTACATCGTTCTAGCTTTATTCAGACAGCAGTAAGTTTTATTGAAAGAGCAGAAACAATTTACAATCAGATTAAAGATTATCAAGTAAGTTTAAATACAAAAATTAGTGATTATGTAGACCGTATCAATGAAATTGGAGATGAAATTAGGGAGTTAAATAATAAAATATTGAGATATGAAGGCGTTGGTGCAGAGAATGCAAACGATTATCGAGATGAAAGAAATCGTTTGTTAGATGAGTTAAGTACCCTAGCAAATATTTCTTATAAAGAGCAAGCAAATGGTATAGTTACTGTGAAGTTAGAAGAATATCCATTTATATTAGAAGATAAAGTAGCCCATATGGATACAAGATTGTTAGAAAATGAAACAGGAATGTTAGAACCATATTGGCCATCGTATGGAGATGTTTCGGTGTATCAGCTTGACCCTCTTCCATCGCCAGAAGCAAATACGGATATTGGTGCTTTGAAAGGACTGCTTTTAGTTCGAGGTAATAAAATTGGTAAATATACAGATATTCCAAAAGAACCAGAAAAGGCAGACTTTACAGATGAAACAGGTTATTTCTATGAAGAAGATTATAAAGAAGCGTATGAGAAATTTGAAATAGATTTAGAAAAATATAATTTAGAAATTGAGGCTTCTGCTATTGTCAATGCTCAAGCACAATTTGACCAGTTAATTCATGGTATTGTTACAACAGTAAATGATTTGCTTTGTCCAAATAAAGAAGTAGTAACTGCGGATGGAGATACGATTGTTATTTTTGATGAAGAAAATGCCCCTGTTGGTATGGATGAAAACTTTACTCCAGGAGAAGCTTTATTCAATAGAAAAGCAGTGAATCGTTATGAAAAGGCAACTGTAACGATTGAAGTAGATGGAGTATTTCAAGAAGTAGAAGTTTGGAAATATAATGAAGAAAATCCAAAAGATAATTATAGTTTATTTACGCTTGGAGAAATTGAAGTAAATGAAAATATTTTGAAAAATCCATCTTTAATTCCATTGTCAAATAATAAGAATACTGGTGATTTCTCTGTGGAAATTTGTGAAAAATTGTTGTCCGAGTGGCAAGAACCATTTTCTACATTGACACCGCATGAATATAAAAAACATAATTTTAATGAATATTATACAGAAATGATAGGAGCATTAGGAACAAGAGGAGAACAGTATAAAAATATTTCTGAGGGTCAAGAAACTTTGGTTACTACAATAGAAACACAAAGACTTTCTGTTATGGGCGTTTCTTCTGAAGAAGAATTGACAAATATGATACGTTTTCAACAGGCATATAATGCTTCGGCAAGATATATCAATGTAGTGAGTCAAATGTTAGAACAATTATTGACTTCATTAACGAGATAGAAGAATAGGGAGTGATAACGATGGCATCCACATTTTTTGGATTAGATATTGGTGTAACTGGTTTGTTTGTAGCACAAACTGGTTTAAATACAACATTTCATAATGTCGTAAATACAGAAACAGAAGGATATACAAGACAAGTAGTAAAGCAAACTGCTGGTGTGCCATATTCTACACATAGTTCTTATGGCATGATTGGTAGTGGTGTAACAGTAAAAGAAATTACTCAGATACGTAGTCAATATTATGATGAGAAATATCGTTCAAATAATTCTATTTATGGAAGATATGAATCTAGAAGCTATTATATGAATGAAGTGCAAAATTATTTGAATGAAATTGAGCTAGAAGGTTTTACTACAACATTCAATAATATGTATGATTCCTTGCAGGAATTATCGAAAGATGCATCTAGTTTAACGGTTCGTACAGAATTAGTAAATACAGCACAAAGTATGTGTGAATATTTTAATTCGCTAGCAACTAATTTAGATAAAATTCAACAAGAATGTAATTATGAAGTAAAAAATCAAATAACTCGTATCAATTCTTTGGCAACTCAGGTAGCAAATTTAAATTATCAAATTAATATTGTAGAAGTTGGTGGTCAAAATGCCAATGATTTGCGTGACCAAAGAGAAAATTTAATAGATGAACTTTCAGAGTTTGCTAATATTACAGTAACAGAACGTCCAATGGGCGATTGTGGTATGAATGAATATATTGTTCGTTTGGATGGTCAATTATTAGTAGATGGTTATAAATCTGTAGAATTGAATGTAGTTCCAAGAAATAAGAAGATGAATCAAAGCGATATTGATGGTTTATATGAAGTTTACTGGGCAAATGGAGAACGCTTAAATGTAGAAAGTTCTAGTTTATCAGGTTCTTTAAAAGCGTTATTTGAAGTAAGAGATGGAAATAATAAAGAAAATTTGCGAGGCTATGCAGATGAATTAGATAAAGGAGCTACTCAAGTTACTATTCATGATACGAATATCAATAATTTAAAAGATTTAAATATTCCACACGAAGGAAAAATTAAGATTGGTAATGGAGAGTATAGTTATACAGGCTTTAGTGTGACAACAAATGAAGATGGTTCTTATAGTTATACATTTGAATTAGACGGAGAATTGAGAAGAGGATATGACGAAGGAACGAACGTTGTCATTGGAACTACGATAGATTATAAAGGAATTCCTTATTATCAGTCACAGTTAAATGAATTTGTTCGAGTATTTTCACAAAAATTTAATGAGATACATAGTTCAGGTCAAAATTTAGATGGTAATACAGGAATTAACTTCTTCTCTGCAATTAATACAATGACTGCCGAAGAATATAATTTAAATAGTTTTGGAGGAAAGGACAATATATCTGATTTTGAATCGAATCCATTAGCTACCGAAGTTCCTTATTATTTTCTTATGGCATCCAATTTGACAGTAAGCAAAACAATACAAGATGACCCATCTACAATTATTGCTGCTTCTGAGATTACAAATGGTGTAAATAATGCAGATGTTGCCAATAGGTTGATGGCATTAAAAAGTGATATGTCCATGTTTAAACAAGGTGACCCAGCAGCATTTTTACAGACATTAGTTGGTGAAATAGGTGTAGATACGACTGCTTCTTTAAATTTTGCGGAAAGTCAAAAAAATATTGTGCAATCGGTTACTTCTCAACGTCTTTCTGTAGCAGGTGTCGATGTAGATGAAGAAGCAATGAAATTAGCAAAATATCAAGAAGCATATCAGCTTTCTGCAAGAGTGATTTCTATTATGAATGAAATTTATAATACCTTGATTAATGATGTAAGATAATGGGGAGGTTTTTATGCGTATTACAAATAAGATGATGACAAATAATACGCTCTATAATATCAGTAATAATAAAACTTTATTGAGCAATTTAGAGCAGCAATATTCTACGGGAAAAAAGATTACAAAGCCTTCGGATGACCCAATTGTTGCAGTTCGTGCTTTAAAATTTCGTACTAATTTGACGGAATTGAATCAATATTATGAAAAAAATATTCCAGATGCCTTAGCATGGATGGATGTAACAGAAAGTGCCTTAAAGACAGTCAATGATATTGTGACTTCGATGAATTCTTATTGTAATCAAGGAGCAAATGATTATCCTACCGCGGAGGACCGTGATGCGATTGCAACTAACTTAGAAGAATTAAAAGGTCAATTGTATCAAGAAGGCAATACGAATTATGCAGGACGATATGTATTTAGTGGGTATAAAACAGATACAACACTTGTCTTTAATGAGCCAGTAGATAATTTAGAATATACCATTACAGAAAATTTAAACCCAGAAAGTATTGATTATATTTCTAAAGTGGTAAATCAAGTAGATTTATCGAAATATGAGCCGAATGATTTGGAACAATGGAATAGTGATATGCCAAAAAAGGTAGAGGCATATCGTTTAAAATTATCTTATAGTAATGTAGAGGATGAAACCATTCAGTTTTCTTATACACAAAAAGATGGAACAAAAGTCGCATTAGATGGTACAGAATCTGAAACAGATGTACCAAGATTAGTAACCGTATCTGTGTTAGATAATAATGCATATCAACCAGAAGAAGGAACTGTTCATTTTATTGCAGAAACTGGAGAATTAGTCTTTGGAAAAGAAATGTATGAAACATTGAATAAGTCGAAAGACATTTCTGTAGACTATGTAAAGAAAGAGTTTGCAATTAATGATTTGCGTCCAGAGCATTACTTTAATTGTACCATGAAAGATTTAGACCATTTAGAAAAAGAACCTGTTGTTTATACAAAGAGTGACCAACAAATTCAGTATGAAGTTAATTTTAATCAAAAGTTGACAGTAAATACACAAGGTTCGGATGCATTTACAACAGAAATTGGTCGGATGGTAGATGAAATTGTAAATGCTATTAATGATGTAAAAGGGGTAGAAAGTTCTATCAAGGAAGTAGAAAAGATGTTACAGGATACTGCTATTTCTTCTGAACAAAGAACAAAGTTAGAAGAAATAGCAGAGCAATTAAATGCGGAGTTGGCGTTAAAAACGGGAGTTATGACAGAGGCATTTCAGCGAGGTCTTACCATTACAGAACAACAACAAGATGTGGTGAATATTGCGGTAGCTGATTTAGGTGGACGTTATAATAGATTGCAATTGACAGAGAGCCGACTTTCCGAACAGCAAGTAGACTTTGAAGATTTGCTTTCTCAAAATGAAGATACCGATTTAGTGGATATTATTATTCGATATTCTTCCGCAGAAACAATCTATAACTCTTCTCTTTCTGCTGCATCGAAGTTAGTACAGACCTCTCTCTTAGATTTCTTATAAAAAGTAGCCCGTAGTAAATAGTTTGTTAAGGAGGAAGAACGGATGCGAATTACAACGAGATATTTTGGAGAAATTGAAATTGATGACCAAAAAATTCTTACATTTGAGGAAGGGTTGATTGGATTTGAAAATTTAAAGAAATTTACTTTAATTTATAATAATGAAACGAAATATGGAAATACAATCAACTGGTTACAAAGTTTGGATGAGCCAATGGTGGCATTTCCTGTTATCAATCCGTTTGATATTATGGCAGACTATAATCCGATTATCAATGATGAAATTTTGGATTCGTTAGGGGAATTAAAGGAAGATAGTACAGCTGTCTTTCTTACATTGACAGTTCCTTCCGATATTTCTAAAATGACAACAAATTTAAAAGCACCTATTGTTGTAAATGCAGAAAATAAAAAAGGATGTCAAGTAATTGCAGAAAATCCAGAGTATGTGATTAAATATAATATTTATGATGTAATACAAAAGATGAAAAAAGAATGTAAGGAAAAAGAGGAGGTGTAGCAGATGCTGGCATTATCCAGAAAAGTGAATGAATCTATTGTGATTGGTCATGATGTGGAAATTACGATTTTGGAGGTTAAAGGTGACCAAGTAAAAATCGGCATCAATGCACCAAAGTCCGTTCCTATTTATCGTAAAGAAATTTATGTACAGATTCAAGAAGCAAATAAAGAAGCCGTTGTGGGTGGTGCTTCACCAGAAGATTTAAAGAACTTGTTTTAGAATGTTAATGAATCTCGTCTTTGTGAAGCAATTTAACCGAATTAAATAAGTCCCCCCACTTCAAGTGCGGAAAGCACTAAGTGGTGGGTAGGGGACTTATTTATGTCAGGTGGAGCTTACAAGCTCCATCTGACAAGCTACGATAGTAGCTATTCGGTTATGAGTAAGTAGCGAAGCGGATTACGAATATCCGCTTGACTTTTTGATTATAACTGAGAACTGGAAAGTCTTACTTTGTTAGGTAAAAAGCGAAGTAAGGCTTTTTCTAGAGAGGTGTTATCCTCCATTTTCGTTTTTGCTAAAAAAGTCTAAAGAAATAGTAAAAAGAAGCCGATATAACAGATAAGAGATGCCTCTTCTATTTGGGAAAATTTTGTGAGGATGGCAGTGAATAGGGAAAGTTTATGAAAGGCAAGGTGAATGGATTATGGCAGTAGAAGGAATTGGTGCAACTGGCAGTAGTAAAGCTTATACAGATATGGTGAGACAGAGTGTGAATAGGGAAATTAAAGTGTCACAACCACAACCACAGCCACAACCAAAGGCAAAAGAGATGGATGAGTTTGTAAAGAAAACAACTCCAAATGCTACAGCAAATGTTCCAACAGAAGAAAAAGGAATGGCAGCAGCAGAAATGGAAAAAGAAAATGCAACAAGTAAAATGAAAGATGCCATTGATAAAGTAAATAAAAAAATTGAACCAACAAAGACTCGTTGTGAGTTTTCTTATCATGAAGAAACAAAGAGAATTTCTATTAAGGTAATTGACCAAAAGACAGAAGAAACAATTCGTGAAATTCCACCAGAAGAAACATTAGATATGCTATCTAAAATTTGGGAATTAGCAGGTCTGATGGTAGACGAAAGACGTTAGTTTGGAAATAAAAAAGTCAGGAAATAAAAACTGACAGAAAGAGAGGCGTTTATGGGAGTAGGATTATCGGGAATGATTTCTGGTTTGGATACCGATTCTATCGTAAAGGCGATGGTATCAGGACAACAAGCAAAGGCAACCAAAGTAGAAAATAAAATTACATTAAATAAATGGACGAAAGAAGCATGGTCTGGCTTAAATACAAAGATTTATTCTTTCTATACAAAGTATGCTTCAAAGCTTCGTTTGCAAAGTTCCTATATGACAAGAACAGCTACAAGTTCTAATGAAAGTGTAGTAAAAGCAACCGCAGGCTCTGGTGCGGCAGTAGGTACACACTCTTTGCAGGTAAAGAAGTTGGCAAGTTCTCAATATGTAACAGGTGGACAGCTATCTAAAACAGTAAATACTTATAATAAGAATAGTAAGTTAGTTGATTTAGGTGGTGAAGGCAAAGGAGTTGCTGAAGGTACTATTATTACAATTAAAGGGAATAAGGGTACGACCGATGAAAAAGAAGTTAAATTGGAAGTAACAAAAGATACAACAATTAATGACTTTTTAACAGCGTGTAAGGATGTAGGATTGACAGCAAGTTTTGATACAAATCAGCAGAGATTTTTTATTAGTTCTTCTGAAAGTGGAGAAGATGATGCATTTTCTATTACAACAAATATGCTTAATGATAATACAACAAGTGAACTTGGAAAATTAGAAGCTGATACTGAAATAAACGGAAGTACAATAAAATTAATAGATACTTCTGTGTTGACTTCCGCAGAAAAAACAAGCTATGAAGAAGCAATGTCAACAATTCGTAAGAATATAGATTTAGTTTTTACCGTATTAGATGAGGATAGTTATAATTCTACTGATAAAACTCAAAAAGCAGTCATGGATGCCATTAATATGGTAAAGGATATAGCAGAGAAAACCTATGCAGATAAAAAGGCAAATAGTGATGAATTGAGTGAAATAGATGGATTTAATATGTTAAACAAACTTACTTCTACAGATAAACTGGAAGGAAAGTATGGTGATTTATATACATATGAATCTTTAGCAAATAAAGCAAAAGAGAATATTGCACATTCTATAAAAAGTGAGTATGCAATAAACAAAGCAAAAGAGAGAGCTACAAATACATTAAACGAAAAATGGAATGCACTTAATCTTTCTGCTGATAATTATTTAACAGGAACGGAATTAGCAGAACTTACAAATGGTTTAACAGCGACAGAAGTATCTAAACTTGCTACGGATAAGGTAACAGAAGCAAAAGCAAAAAAAGCAGAATTAGAAGGTAAGGACAATCTTACAACTGACCAAGAGGCTGAGTTACAGCATGCAATAAAAGTTATTAATACATGGGGTTATAAAATTGATGGAAAACAATTAAGTAATATATATGAAGAAGCATACAATGCACAATATAAAATATCCTATGATAATTATGAAACCGAAACAGGTTCAACTATTACTTATGTAGGTGCTGAAGTAGCTGAAGAAATGAAAAATATTCTTATCAATACAGATGTGTATAAAAATAATGTTGCTACAAAAAAAACAGAAATTTTGTCAGCAAAAGAAGATACAGCAGAAGTTATTGATAGGAAAGATACTATTGAAGAAATTTTAAGAGATTCAAGTGAGAATTCTGGTTGGAATAATCAAGATTTAGTGATGTTTTCTGAACTTGAGGGATTAGTAACTGAACCAACTGATTTAAATGACCCAAATTATCAAGAGAACTATGAAAATTATGAAAATTATCAAGATGCAATAGCAAAAATTCGTCAAAATCCAACGATGTTAAATGAAGCATTGAAAACATTAGATGAATTGGGAACGGGAAATTTAGATGATTTAGGGTTGGATACGAATTTAAAAGGTGTTTGTGAAGCTATTCAAAAAGCGCAGAATATAGTGTCAGATAAAGATACTTTTATGGAAAATTTAAAAGGTTTAGCAAAAGATGAGTATTCAGATTCACTTTCGGCTATGGGTCTTGGAAAAATTGAAGGAACTGCGGTTTCTCAAAATAGTGATGGTACAGGAATGGTTGTAGTAGAGGCTTCTAATTCAGAGTTTACTTTAGATGGTGCTACCATGACAGAAACTTCTAATAGTTTTACTGTTAATGGTATTACTTTAAATCTTTCTGGAACTACACAGAATAAAGATGATGCAAGTATATATGATATCGTTCAGATTACCGTTGGTAAAGACGTTGATTCTACTTACAAGTTAGTAAAGGAAGCAATTACAGAGTACAATAAGTTATTAGAAGAAATGAACACGTTATACAATGCAGATTCTGCTAGGGGTTACGACCCATTAACGGATGAGCAGAAAGAAGCCATGACGGAAACAGACATTGAGAATTGGGAAAAGAAGATTAAGGATTCTTTACTTCGTAGAGATGATACATTAGGTACTCTTTTAACAAGTATGAGAAATGCTCTTTCTTCTTCTTATACAGATGAGGATGGCAAGACATATGCGTTATCTAGTTTTGGTATTGTAACTGGTAATTATACAGAAAAGGGTAAATTACATATTTATGGTGATGAAGAGGATGCAACATATGCAACTTATGAAGACCGTTTGAAGGCATCGTTAGAGGAAGACCCAGATAAGGTAATGGACGTATTAACTCATGTTTTTGGCAATCTGTATGAAACAATGACAGAAAAGTGTGCGAAGACAGAAATTAGTAGTGCGTTGACATTCTATAATGATAAACAATACAATAACTTATTAAAAGATTATGAAGATGATTTAGATATTTTAGAAGATAGAATTAAAGAGCTTGAGGACAGATATTATAAGCAGTTTACAGCAATGGAAAAAGCGTTGAGTACATTACAAAATCAGTCGAATTCTTTAGCATCTTTATTAGGAACAGGACAATAGAATATTAAAAGTTTTTAGGGAGGACGTTTACAATGGCGGTTTATAATGCAGCATCACTTTATAAGGGAACAAAGGTTAACACAGCATCTCCAGCAGAATTGACTTTAATGTTATACGAGGGTGCAATTAAGTTTTGTAATATTGCAGATTTGGGTTTTGAGCAGAAAGATTTTGAAAAAGTAAATAATAACATTATCAAAGTTCAGAATATTATTACAGAATTGCGTTCTACATTAGATTTTAAGTATCCAACCGCAAAGGATTTTGATGTTATTTATGAATACATCAATTCTTTGCTTGCACAGGCAAATATTAAGAAAAATCCAGAGCAGTTGGCGTTAGCGTTAGAGCAAATTCGTGAAATGAGAGATTTGTGGAAAGAAGTAATGAAGCAGAATAAAACTTATGTTCATTAATACATAGAAAAAAGTTAGGTTATAAAGGTAAAAATATAGCCAAACGGTTAGAACTGTTTTACTATCAATAGGCTGTTGCAATAGGTTGTGGCAGCCTTTTTATATAAGAAAGGATATTGTATGGAAGATTCAAAAGGAACTACTTATATCCGAATGATGTTAGATGTACTGATAAAAAAAGAAGCTCATTTAAGCAAATTATTACAATTTACAACAGAGCAAGAGGGTTTGTTGAAAAGTAGTAAATTTGATGAAACTGCTTTTTTTAAATTAGTAGAGAAGAAAGAGGATGTGTTAAAGAGAATTGAAGAATTTGACCAAGGCTTTCAATCTATTTATAACAGAGTAGCTGAAGCTTTAAAAGAGAATAAAGAGCAATATAAAGAGCAGATTTTAAAGATGCAAAGTTTAATTACAAAAGTGACGGACATAGGAGTGAAAATTTCTTCGTTAGAGCAGAAGAATAAAGGTCTTCTACAGCAACGATTGCAAGAGAAAAAAGAAGGAATTCGTCAGTTTAAAGTAGGAAAAAAGACAGCAGATAGATATTATAAAAATATGATTAAGATGCAGGCAGGAACATCTTACTTTTTTGACAAAGAAAAATAAAGAAATAATCGGGAATGGAGGCTAGATTATGAAAACTAAAAAGCAATGGAGAATAGGGATATGTGCTTTTTTCGTTGTATTTTTATTAGCAGGTGTTATGAAATTAACCGTGTTTGCAGAAAATACAAGTAAGAAAGCAATTATAGAAGATGATATTGTAATTGATTATATTTATGAAACAATGACAGTAAATACAACAGAGGATGAAGTGATTTATTACACAAATACATATCATTCTGATTTAAGTAGATGGGACGCTTGTGAAGTAAGAGATGGTAAAGCAGTTTTTGATATTTCTTGGGTAAATGAAGAAAAAACAGTACGTTTATATTTACGTGGTGATGTACAAACAGAAGTTGTGAGTATCAATCTTACATGGCAAGAAAATTTCCGTGTAAAATTTACAGGAACATTGTTGTTTACAGATATTACAGAAGTAAACGAATGGAGAAATACATATGCAGCGTATCCAAATTTTTCAGAGGATACAGGATATTTAATTTTTACATTAGAAGAAAATAAGAGAGATAATTATTATTATGATTTAGAAAATGTGGAATGGCGTAAAGGAAATGATGGTGCTTGGAGAGATTTTGACGAATTAGATTTAAAAGAAATGAATATTCGTGGAATTAAGTTAGAGTTCCGTATTAAAGCAGAAAATGAACTAACAACGAATGATGATTCTGGTGTAAGTACAGCTTCTGTTTTAAAAGATAGTGGTACAAGAGCAAGTTCTATTGCAAGGATTACAATTAATAAGTTAGGAACAGCACCAGAAATCATCCTTGATTCAGATGCTATGACAATTGAGGTAAGAAATGGTCATGAATTTTCTTTAGATAAAGAGAATTGGATTTTAATTCCAAATTATAGCAGAAAGCAAGGAATGGATGATTATTTAGTAGAGGAAATAGAAAGACAGAATTCTATTAGTGAAATTTATACAAATCAAAGAATTTCTGGTCTGTTAATTCAGGAAATATTAGGCTTAGAAGCGAATACAGAGATGACAGCTGAAAATTTGGAATTTGAAGATTTTGATTTTGAGTTAGATAAAGATGGGAATAAGACAGGAATTATTGTTTATGTTAGAGATGCAGCAACAGAAAAGAAAGCCGCTTCTTTAATTAAGGAAGTAGTTATTCCACTATTTAAAACAGAACAAAATCTGTATGCAGCAAAGGAACAAGACTTTAGTATTACTTATGGCGAATCTAAGACAGGAAATGGTGGAATTATTTGTAATAATATATCTATTGGTAATCAGTATTATCCAGCAGGTATAAAATATCAGATGGCAATTATATCACCAAAAGAATATGCTGAATATGAAGCAGCAGGAGCTTTGCCAAATAATATTGATGTATCTAAGATAAAATGGACAGTTATAAAACCTGGAAGAACGATGAAATTAACAAATAAGAAGATACAGGAAGGCTCTTATATACTTTATCGTATTGCAGGAGAAGGAGATAGACTTCCTTCTACTTATTTAATTTCAGAAGAGATTCGTTATGATAAAATTACTTATGCAGGTATATCTTCCTTTAATCAAAATGTAGGAGATACATTAAAAGCAATAGTAAGTACGAATGCTAGTAATGCAGCACAAAATGTAGAATATAAATGGCAACGTTGTAGTGATGTTAAAGCAGAAGTTCAAGTATGGGAAGATATTACAGATGCAGAAGGTAATGTTATAGATACTTCAACTTATACTTTGACAGAGGAAGATGTAGACTATTATATTCGTGTTGTTATTTCTAATGATGTAAATGAAAAAGCAAGTGAGCCTATTGGACCAGTAACACCTGCGAATTAATAGTTAGGAGTAAAAAATGGTTACGATAAGCGTTTGCATGATTGTAAAAAATGAAGAAGCTGTGCTTGCACGGTGTCTTACTTCCCTTCAAGGAATTGCAGATGAAATTATTATTGTAGATACTGGTTCTACGGATAAAACAAAAGAAATTGCGAAAAATTATACAAAGCATATTTATGATTTTGCATGGGTAAATGATTTTTCGGCTGCAAGAAACTTTGCTTTTTCAAAAGCAACGAAAGAGTATATTTATTCCGCAGATGCAGATGAAGTGTTAGAGGAAATAGACAGAAAGAAGTTCCTGCAATTAAAGCAGGTACTTCTTCCTGAAATAGAAATTGTGGAAATGATATATGTCAATCCTACAGATTGCAATATGGTCTATAACTTTCCAAAAGAACCAAGACCAAAATTGTTTAAACGACTCCGAGAATTTCGTTGGATTGACCCAATTCATGAAACGGTAGCATTAGACCCACTTGTCTACCAAAGTGATATTGAAATTCAGCATTTACCACAAAGCTTACATTCTTCTAGGGATTTTAGGGCGTTAGAAAGAGAATTGCAACGAAGAGGGACACTTTCTAACCGCTTATATAGTATGTATGCAAAAGAACTATTTATTTCAGGAACAAAACAAGACTTTCTATCGGCAAAACCATGGTTTGAAGCACGTTTTTTAGAAGAAACTAGCACAGAGGAACAAAAAGCAGAAGCAGCCTGTGTATTAGCAAAATTAAATGCTCTAACAGAAGATTGGGAGTACTTGTTATCTTTTTGTCTAACAGAACTAATTACACGCTCTATGATACCAGCAGAGATTTGTTATCTCCTTGGACAATACTATGAAAGACAAGAACAATGGACACAAGCGATTACATGGTATAAAAAAGCAGCACTAGAAACCGAATGTTTTGTTTGCATTACCTATGGTGGGGAACAAGCACTATTACAAGTGATTCGTCTTTTGCAACAACAGGGCAAAGAGGAAGAAGCAATGTTATACCAGTCTTATTTATCATAAATAATAAATGAAAAATAAGGTTGTTAGAAAACAATTTATGAAGTAGTATATGAGGGTAGAAGCCCTACTCTGCTTGATATCTGGCAAGGACCGTTTAGAAACGGCAGACCTCAAGACAATCAGAAAATACAACGTATTTTCTGTTGTATGGCGAGGTTTTTTCGAGCCTAGTACTGTTCCGTTTCGCTACGAGCGAGAGCGTGTCCTAGAAGATATCAAGCAGAGTAGGGCTTTTATTTGTTTTCTATCTCTTTTGTGACAAATTTATCACCATTTGTTCACTAAAAATTTAGAAGTACCCTATTGATTTTATGAAGAATAATTATTAATATAAGTAGAGGACATATTTAGCATGATTTTGAAAATAC
>CALAEX010000025.1 GCA_937891165.1 uncultured Lachnospiraceae bacterium
CTATGAAAAGACCTTGTACGTCATTTATTTTTCAAAAAAACTTGTAAAGTGGTGTAATAATAGAGAAGATTTTGCTAAATTAACAGCACAACTTATGGTAGTTGCTGTTTTTTCTCATCATGGTTTGAATGATTGTATTGACCCAGTGGGAAAGAATTGTTATCAGAAAAGAGTGGAACATCAAAAAGATTTAGATTATGAGGAAGTAATTGAAAATTTTAAGAAAAGTAGTATTTATAAACAAGATATTAATGGATTGTTTGAAAAAGCGAAGAAAGAAGTAAGTAGTATCATTGAAAAGGCAGAAAAAAGTGACATAGAAGCTGGATTTATGAAAGGGGTTTTAGAAAGAATGTTATTATCTGTCTTAATTGATGCTGACCGTTTAGATACTGCTATTTTTTCAGGAAACCGTTCCAAAGAGGAGTTTTTAGAAAGAAACGAGAAAGAGTTATGTAATGAAAAAATAAATGATGAATTACAAAAGAATATGAAAGAGTATATAAAAAAATTGGAAAAGAGAAAAGTAGAAAATGAGGAAATTGCGAATGTAAGAAAACAAATTTCAAAGGAGTGCGAACAATTTGCCAAGAATCCATCTGGAATTTATCGCTTACCTGTACCAACAGGAGGAGGAAAAACAATCAGTAGTTTTCGCTATGCTTTAAATCATGCAAAAGAATATAAGAAAAAAAGAATTTTTTATATTGCACCGTATGTAAGTATATTAGACCAAAATGCAGAGGTATTAAAACAGGCATTAGGAAAAGAAGACTTTATTTTAGTACATCATTCGAATGTTATTACAAAAATGGAAAATAGGGGACGAGGACAAAAGGAAGAACAAAAGGAATTAGAAGACGAAGAAACCTATCGTCATTTAACAGAAAATTGGGAACATCCTATTGTGATAACAACATTCGTACAGTTTTTAAATACACTTTTCTCAGATTCTACACAATCCATTCGAAGATTTCACAATTTAACACATTCCGTCATTATTATTGATGAAATTCAGACACTTCCGATAAGAATGACTGCTTTATTTAATCAAATGATGAATATTTTACATGAAATATTTGGGGCTACGATTATTTTATGTTCAGCAACGCAACCAAAATTACAACAAGAGGCATTAGAGTTTTCGATTAATTATACAGAACCAAAAGATATGATATCGAATGTACCAATGTTATATGAAAAATTAAAGCGTGTAAAAGTAGAAATTAAGAAGAAAAAATTAGATAGAATGAAAATTGCAGAATTTTTAATGGAACTAATAGAAGAAAAACAGAGTTTATTGTGTATTTTAAATACAAAAACATCTGCAAGAAAGGTATACGAAAATTTGCAAAGTCTTGTGGAACAATGGAATCAAGAAAGACTAATGGAAGAACAAATTACATTATTCCATTTAAGTACGAATATGTGTGTACAAAATCGTTTGGACAAATTAGAAGAAATGAAATTACTATTAGATAAAGAAAAAAGAAAAGGGAAGGTAATTTGTATTAGTACTGCATTAATAGAGGCTGGAGTCGATATTTCCTTTGAATGTGTGGTGCGTGGTAGAGCAGGATTAGATAGTATTGCACAGGCAGCAGGACGATGTAACCGAAATGGAGAAGCAATCGAAGGAACCGTATATATTATTAGAGAGAAAGAAGAACGACTTGGAAATCTACCAGAAATTGAGAACGGAATACAATGTAGTGGACCAGTGTTAGATGATTTTTTGGAACGACCAGACTATTATCAAAGGGATTTATTTTCTCCGAGAGCGTTAGAAAAATATTATGCAAAGAAATATAATCCAAAGGATGACAAACTCAAACAGCAGATGAGATATCCATTAGAAAAAGGAGATATGGTAGATTTATTAACAAAAAATGAAACGGGTGTGATGGCTTATGAAGAAGAAACAGGAAAGAAGCCTGAAAATTTAATGATGTGCCAAGCGTTTCGTACTGCTGGAAAAGAATTTGAAGTCATTGTACAAAATACAACAGGTGTGATTGCTCCTTATAAAAAAGGGAAAGAATTGATTGCAGATTTGTGTAAAGATAGTTACGAAATAGATGTAAAAGAGTTATTAAAACAAGCACAACAGTATACCGTCAATCTTTACCAAAATCAAATAGAGCAATTTAATCAAAAGGGAGGGATAATTCGTATTTTAGACAATAGTGTAATGGTATTAAAAGAAGGATTTTATAAAGAAGATTTTGGTGTTTTTACAGAAGGTGAAATGGAATTTTTAGAAGTATGAGTACGGAAAGGAGGAACTCATGGAAAAAAGAAATAGCATAGAATTTAAAGTATATGGACCGTATGCTCTTTTTTCTGACCCCATTAATCGAGTAGGCGGGGAACGTTTCAGTTATTCGATTCCAAGCTACCAGGCATTAAAGGGAGTTGTAGAGAGTATTTATTGGAAACCAAGTATTATTTGGAAAATCGATAAAGTTAGAATTATAAATCCAATTCAAATGGAAAGCAAAGGAATACGCCCTATCAATTATACAGGAGGCAATACATTATCTTTATACACTTATCTGAGAAATGTAGAATATCGTGTCAAGGCACATTTTGAGTGGAATGAAAATCGTTTAGAATTAGAAGAAGACCGTAATGAAAATAAACATTATTTTATTGCGAAGCGAATGTTAGAGCGTGGTGGTAGGCGTGATATTTTTCTAGGAACAAGAGAGTGTCAAGCTTATGTAGAACCTTGTTCTTTTAAAGAGGGCAAAGGACATTATGACGCTATGGAAGAAATTTCATTTGGTTTAATGGTACATGGAATTACTTATCCAGATGAGGCAACTAGAAAAGAAGAACAAGGGAAAATGACATTACGTTTTTGGAATCCGGTTATGAAAAAGGGTGTGATTTATTTCCCTAAGCCAGAAGATTGTAGCATTTGTAGAGAAATTTCTCCAATGGAAATGAAGTCATTTTGTAGTGACAATTTTTCAGGAGTAAGGGAATTTGAACCACTATTTGCAGAGAGTGGGGTGGAATAAGTTGGGATATTGGCAAGATTTATGTGAAACTTACAAATATGCAGAAAATTTAGTAGGAAAAGTAGAAATAAGAAAAAGGAAAGGAAAAGACGGAAAAGAAGAAGAGGAAAACATTATTCTGTTACCAATCGCACATTCCACTCAAAATGCCCAAATTGAAGTGGAACTTAATTTGCGAGGGGAATTTAAGGAAGCAAGAAAAGTAGAGAAAAGAAATGCGGTTACTGTAATTCCAGTGACGGAAGATTCTGGAAGTCGAGGTAGTGGAATTGCACCACATCCACTTCATGATAAACTTTGTTATGTCGCAGGAGATTATGCTCAATATTGTGATAAGAAAAAGGCAGAAGAATATTATGAAAGTTATATCATACAATTAGAACAATGGCAGAAGTATAGTTCTAATAAAGTAGTAAATGCTATTTATTTATATTTAAAGAAAGCTTGTTTAATTAAAGATTTAATTGAGGAGGGAGAGTTAGAAGTAGATGAAAAAAATAAGTTACGCACTGATATTAAAATAGAAGGGATTTCACAAGCGGACTTGTTTGTGCGATTTTGTATTCAAGATGTGGATTATGATGGGGCAAATGAGATTTGGTTAGATTTAGACTTACAAAAGGATTATCAAAAATATTATTTAACTCAAGTAGGAGAATTAGGGTTAGATTATATGACGGGAAAATATGTGACTTGTGCAGAAAAACAACCATCTAAAATAAGATATAGTGGAGATATGGCAAAACTTATTTCTGCAAATGATACAAGTGGTTTTACTTATCGAGGAAGATTTGCTGATAGAAATGAGGCATTATCTGTAGGGTATGAATCTTCACAAAAAGCTCATAATGTATTGAAGTGGTTAATCGAACGACAAGGTTATCGAAAGTATGGAAGTTGTATTGTTGTATGGAATCCGCAGGGGCATCAAGTAGTACCGTGGGATAAAAATATGATTTCAGACGAAGAAGATAAGGTAGAAGTAAAACCAACCTCTTTTAGACAATTACAATTAGCAACAAATTATGCAGAAAGAGTGCGAAGTACATTAAATGGATATAGTGAGGATATCATAAAAGCGGGAGAGAGTATAGTAATCTTATCTTTAGAAGCTGCTACACCGGGACGATTATCCGTTGTTTATTATAATAAAATGCAAGGGTCACAGTATTTGGAAAATCTTATTCAGTGGTATACCGAATGTGCTTGGCGGTTGACTTATTTCAAGAACGAAAAAAAAGAGCCCAAAACGCCAATAGCAGAAGATATTATTCGTGCAGGGTATGGTATAGAAAGAAATGGTTTATTAGAAGTAGACGAAAAGTTAATGAATGATAAGCTAAAACAACTATTTCCTTCTATTGTAAGTGGAAAAGATATACCAGAAGATATGTACCAAGCAGTGCTTCACAATGCTTCTAGACCGTTAGCGTATGAAAGCTATAATCGTAAAAAAATACAAGAAATAGCATGTGCCTTAATACACAAAAAATCGAAGGAAAGGGAACGAAGATTACAAAGAAAAGAAAAGGAGGTAAGTATGGGATTATTAAGAGAAGAAACAGATAGAAGTTATTTATATGGTCGTTTGATGGCGTTGTATCATAAGTTAGAATCTGATACATTTACAGAAGATGAAAAAGGGAAAAGAGTAACAAATACAGAACGCTTGATGGCAATGATGGTTAGAAATCCAGCAAAAACAATTGTAATATTGGAAGAAAAAATAAGACCTTATTGGAAAAAAAGTCTTGTAAGAAAGATATATGAAGAAGAAAGACAGGAAATTTATAAATTATTTAATAAAGATGAATTTAAAGATACTCATAAACTAAGTGAACTTTATTTATTAGGATATAATACAGAACTAGCAGATTTGTGGGAAAAAAAGAAGAATAAAGATAAGGGAGGACAAGAAAATGAGTGTATTAAAGAATAAGATTGATTTTGCGTTAGTTGTGACAGTGACGAATGCAAATCCAAATGGTGACCCATTAAATGGAAATCGTCCAAGAGAAGATTTTGCAGGATATGGAGAAATTTCAGACGTTTGTATTAAGAGAAAAATTAGAAATCGTTTGCAGGATTTTGGAGAAGATATTTTTGTAAAAATGGATGAGCGTTATACCGATGGATTTACTAGTTTAAGTGAACGGGCTAAAAATTGTAAAGAACTTGCAGAAGCACAGAAAAAGAAAGATGGTATTGCTTATGCAAGAGTAGCTTGTGAAAAATGGATAGATGTACGCAGTTTTGGACAAGTATTTGCGTTTAAGTCAGGTTCTGGTGCAAAGGGAGAGGGAGTATCCGTTGGGGTAAGAGGCCCTGTATCGATTCATCCAGCCATGAGTGTTTCTCCTATTGTGATTGAGGATATACAAATTACAAAAAGTACAAATAGTGAACCAAAGGAAGGACGTTCTTCTGATACAATGGGAACAAAGCATCGAGTAAAGTTTGGATTATATATTATTAAAGGTAGCATTACTTGTCAATTAGCAGAACGTACAGGATTTTCTGAAGAAGATGCAGAGAAGATAAAAGAAGCATTAAGAACTTTATTTGAAAATGATGCTTCGTCTGCTCGACCAGAAGGCAGTATGGAAGTAGTAAAAATGTATTGGTGGAAACATAATTGTGCAAGTGGACAATATTCCTCTGCAAAAGTGCATCGTTCTTTACAAGTGAAAGAAAAGGAAAATTTAGATGGTGAGCCAAGAAGTGTAGCAGATTATGATATTACGGTGGAAACTTTAGAAGGATTAGAACCAGAGGTATATGAAGGAATATAAAGAAGATTTTTTAATGCTATCAGGAATTCAACATTATGCTTTTTGTCCACGACAATGGGCGATGATACACATCGAACAACAGTGGGAAGAAAATTACTATACTGTAGATGGGAAAATTATGCATACAAATGCACATGATAAAGAATTTACAGAAAAAAGAGGTAATGTAATTATTACAAGGGGATTAGCCATACATTCTAGAGAACTTGGTATTAGTGGAACTTGTGATGTTGTAGAATTTCATAAACAAGAACAAGGTATATTTTTGTCCCAATATGGAGAAAACTACATACCTATCCCTGTGGAATATAAACGTGGAAAACCAAAAGAACATAATGCAGATGAATTACAACTTTGTGCACAAGCAATGTGTTTGGAAGAAATGTTGGTATGTGAAATTCCAAAAGGATATCTTTATTATGGCGAAACAAAGAAACGGCAAGAGGTTTATTTTACAAAAGAATTGAGAGAAAAAGTAAGTGAATCTTTTAAAAGGATGCATGAATTATTTCAAAAACAGTATACACCCAAAGGCAAAAAAACAAAACGTTGTCAGTCTTGTTCTTTAAAGAATCTATGTTTACCAGTAATAGAAAAAACAGTATCTGTAAAAACATATTTAAAAAAGAATATGGAATGAGGAATAGCATATGAAGAAACTTTTAAATACATTGTATGTGACTACACCAAATGTATATCTTTCTTTGGATGGAGAAAATATTGTTGTATTATTGGATAAACAGGAGAAAACAAGAGTACCTCTACATAATTTAGAAGGTATTGTGACATTTGGATATACAGGTGCAAGTCCAGCACTTATGGGAGCTTGTGCAAAAAAGAATATTGCGTTGACGTTTTTATCAAATACAGGTCATTTTTTAGCTAGAGTATGTGGAGAAAATAGAGGAAATGTAGTGCTTCGTAGGCAACAATATCGAGTAGCGGATAATGTGGATGCTAGTCTTGGAATTGTAAAACATATTGTGATTGGAAAAATATGCAATAGTAGAAATGTTATTTTGCGAGCATTGCGTGACCATGCTGAGAGAGTAGATGTACCTGTTCTGGAGAAAATTGCAGTACAATTGAAAAATGCAATGTTGCAAGTAGAACAAGCTACAAGTATAGAAGAAGTGCGAGGACATGAAGGCGAGGCAGCATCTAGATATTTTTCTGTCTTTGATGATTTGATTTTACAACAAAAAGAAGAATTTTATTTTCATGGAAGAAATAAAAGACCACCTCTTGACAATGTAAATGCATTATTATCGTTTGTTTATACATTAATAATGCATGATGTGGCAGCAGCATTAGAAAGTGTGGGATTAGACCCTTATGTTGGATTTTTACATACAGATAGACCAGGAAGAATGTCATTAGCATTAGATATGATGGAGGAATTTCGTTCTGTACTAGCGGACCGTTTTGTTCTTACTTTGATAAATAAAAAAATAGTAAATGAAAAAGGATTTGAAAAACAACAAAAAGGAGCTGTTTATATGACGGACCAAACAAGGAGAGAAATCTTAAAACATTGGCAATTAAAGAAACAAGAAGTAATAAAACATCCATTTTTAGGAGAAAAAATAGAATGGGATTTGATTCCTTATGTTCAAGCTATGATTTTGGCAAGGTTTCTTAGAAATGATTTGGATGGATATCCACCATTTATTTGGAAATAGGAGAATTTATGCTTGTATTGATTACTTATGATGTAAATACAGAAACGTCTTCTGGAAAAAGTAGATTAAGGAAAGTAGCAAAACAATGTACCAATTATGGACAAAGAGTTCAAAATTCTGTATTCGAATGCGTGTTGGATTGGGCTCAATGTCGTGAAGTAAAAGATAAGTTAGAAAAAATTATAGATAAAGAAAAAGATAGTATTCGTTTTTATTATCTTGGAAATAACTATAAAACAAAGGTAGAACATATCGGAGTAAAAGGAAGTTTTTCGGTAGAAGAACCTTTAATTATTTAATTGTTTAATTACTTGACAGGTGCGAATCAAAGTCATACATAATTTTGCATGGAGATTCGCACTGAAAAATGGTAAAAAAATAAATAATTATAATGAAAATGTGAAATAAATTTGTTATAATTATAATGCAGATATACAAATTAGCCAAAAGGAATAACTTTGGTAGATGAAAAATTGTATATGTTTGCGGTCAGGAGTCACAAGACTCCTGTGGATTGAAATCTCTATAAAGCTTTGTAAGTAATCGGTATCTAAGTCAGGAGTCACAAGACTCCTGTGGATTGAAATTATGGTAACTGAATTTTTATTAAATATTGTTTGGGTCAGGAGTCACAAGACTCCTGTGGATTGAAATATACACTATCCAAGACTGGTTTCAAGGAACAGACGTCAGGAGTCACAAGACTCCTGTGGATTGAAATATATGTTTTGTGGAGAACAGGGTGCGGGAAAAACTGTCAGGAGTCACAAGACTCCTGTGGATTGAAATCAGAGCAGATGCTTGAGGTTGCAACGCAAAACAGGTCAGGAGTCACAAGACTCCTGTGGATTGAAATATCGTAACAGTAGATTCTTTATTAGGTAATAATTGTCAGGAGTCACAAGACTCCTGTGGATTGAGAGGAAAACGATAATATTATTAAAGGAGGAGTACTATGCATCAAACTCAATTTGTTAGAAAAACAAAAGAAGACAAACCAGTCTTAGCTATTTGCTACGACTTTGATAAAACATTATCTCCAGATGATATGCAAGCTCAAGGTTATATCCAATCGGTAGGATATGATATTGCAGATTTTTGGGAAGAATCTGATGAATTAGCAAGTAAAAATGGAATGGACCAAAATCTTGCTTATATGTACAAGATGATTCTGGAAGCAGAAGGTTCTTTTGTCTTTAATAAAAAAATGTTGCATGAGTATGGTGCAAAAGTTGCTTTATTTCCTGGAGTAAAAGATTGGTTTGAACGAATCAGAGAATATGGAAAAAGTCAAGGTGTTATTGTGGAGCATTATATTATTTCGTCCGGATTAAAAGAAATGATTGAGGGCACTTGTGTTGCAAGTGCGTTTGAGCAAATATATGCGAGTTGTTTTTATTATAATGAGCGTGGAATTGCAAAGTGGCCAGCACAAGTTGTGAATTATACAAATAAAACACAGTTTTTATTCCGTATAGAAAAGGGAGTTTTAGATATCAATGACCCTGCGGTAAATGATTATTTTGAACCGGAGGATTTACGTATCCCGTTTAGAAATATGGTTTACATAGGGGATAGTGACACCGATGTCCCTTGTATGAAATTAGTAAATTTATATGGGGGAAATTCTATTGGGGTATATAATGCTCAAACGCAGGATAAAACAAAAGTCTATAAAATGATGCATGATAATCGAATTAAGTATTACGCACCTGCGGATTATTCGGAAGGGACAGAATTAGATATATTAGTAAAGGCAATTATTGACAAGACAGCAAAAAATGAAGTGTTAGAATCTTTTCATTATAAGCATAAAAAAGAATATCTAGAGACTATAAAAGATATTTAAATCTGTAAAAAAGTCTATAATAGTTTTTGAGTTATTTTAGTTGGTTCAAAAAATTATTATAGGCTTTTTTTGTTATGTAAAACTTGACCATTGAAAAGCAGAGAAGTATAATAAAATCAAGTTTTTAGCAAAAACTAATAAAAAAGGATAGGAAAAAATGAAAGAACATAAAATAAAAAAAGTGGAACTAGCTTCTATTGCAGAAGAATTAGAAATAGAAGCAGGAGATATCCTTTTATCTATCAATGATGAGGAAATAGAGGATATTTTTGATTATCGTTTTTTGATAAAGGACAAATATTTGGAAGTAGCAATTCGGAAACAGAATGGTGAAGAATGGGTATTAGAAATTGAAAAAGAATATGATGATGATTTAGGCATTGAGTTTGAAAATGCCTTAATGAGTGAATATCGTTCTTGTAGCAATAAATGTATTTTTTGTTTTATCGACCAAATGCCTCCTGGAATGAGAGAAACGCTTTATTTTAAAGATGATGATTCTAGACTTTCTTTTTTACAAGGAAATTATATTACTTTGACCAATATGAAAGAGAAAGATATTGATAGAATTATTCGGATGCAATTAGCTCCGATTAATATTTCAGTACAAACAACAAATCCTGAATTACGTTGTAAAATGTTACACAATCGATTTGCGGGAGAAAAGCTAAAATATTTAGATAAGTTATATGAAGGTCAAGTCGAGATGAATGGTCAAATTGTTTGTTGTAAAAATGTAAATGATGGTGAAGAACTAAAGAGAAGTATCGAAGATTTATCAAACTATTTGCCTTTTATGAAAAGTGTATCTGTCGTACCTGCTGGAATTACAAAATACAGAGAGGGCTTATATCCGATAGAGCCATTTACAAAGGAAGAATCACAGACCATAATTGATTTAATTGAAAGTTATCAAGAGAAGTTTTATCAACAATATGGACTTCATTTTATTCATGCAAGTGATGAATGGTATATCAATGCAGAACGGGAATTTCCAGAAGAAGAACGATATGATAACTATATTCAATTGGAAAATGGCGTTGGTATGATGAGACTTCTTATCAATGAATTTCAAGCAGCATTTGACCAATTAATTCATAGTAAAGAATATGAAAGTTTAAAAAATAATTTAAATAGAACAATAACAATTGCTGTAGGAAAATTGCCATATCCTACGATAAAAGCTTTTACAGAGCAATTACAAGAAGTATTTCCTAAATTGACAATTCATACGTATTATATAAGAAATGATTTTTTTGGAGAAACAATTACGGTTTCTGGATTGATTACCGGTCAGGATTTAGTAAAACAAATAAAGGAACAACAAGAAAAAGGAATTTATCTTGGAGATACCTTACAAATCACATCTTCTATGTTAAGAATGGGTGAAAACGTATTTTTAGATAATATAACACTACAAGAAGTAGAACAACAATTAGGTATGAAAGTAGTTCCCGTAGAGTCTAGTGGAAGAGATTTTATTGAGGCAATTATTAATCCTGAGTATCATAATGGCAGAGATAATCGTAATTTTGTATATATACAAGCATATGACCGATAATATATTTATTGAAGAAATAATTAATATCTCTTGAAAAATGAAACTTGTTATTGTACAATACAATTAAATGTGCAACTGGCGGATAAGTGGAATCAACCACATGGAGCACATTGGATTCGAAAGCCGACCGCCTGGGCGCTGTTTATTTAGCGTTCAGGTGGTTTTTTTATTTTACAAAGAGAAAGGTTATAAAATATGAGTGAGCATTTGAACGTGGTAAATATTTTTGGAGAAAATGTGTTTGATGATACTGCAATGCAAGCACGTTTGCCAAAAAAAGTATATATGGAATTGAAGCGTACGATTCAGGAGGGAAAGGAATTAGAGCTTTCTCTTGCGGATATTATTGCACATGAAATGAAGGAATGGGCAATTGAGAATGGTGCAACGCATTATTCTCATTGGTTTCAGCCTTTGACAGGAGCGACAGCAGAAAAGCATGATGCATTTATTTCTGCTCCAAAGTCAAATGGAAAAGTATTGATGGAGTTTTCTGGAAAAGAATTAGTAAAAGGAGAATCGGATGCTTCTTCCTTTCCATCCGGTGGTCTTCGTGCTACCTTTGAAGCAAGAGGGTATACCGCATGGGATTGTACCTCTCCAGCCTTTATTAAAAAAGATGCATCGGGAAAAGGAGCAATTCTCTATATTCCAACGGCATTTTGTTCTTATACCGGTGAGGCGTTAGACCAAAAAACACCATTGCTTCGTTCGATAGAAGCAATCAATAAACAAGCTCTTCGTTTGATTCGTTTGTTTGGAAATACAACTTCTCAAAAAGTAACACCTACGGTAGGTGCAGAGCAGGAGTATTTTATCGTTGACCGTGAAAAGTATTTACAAAGAAAAGACCTTGTATTTACTGGCAGAACGTTATTTGGTGCAATGCCTCCAAAAGGTCAGGAATTGGATGACCATTATTTTGGTGCGATTAGAGAACGGATTGCGTTATTTATGAACGATGTCAATGAGGAACTTTGGAAATTGGGTGTCGCTGCAAAAACACAACATAATGAAGCTGCACCAGCTCAGCATGAGTTAGTTCCAATTTATGCACAGTGTAATGTAGCAGTAGACCACAATCAGTTGATTATGGAAACATTAAAGCAAGTAGCCTATCGTCATGGGTTACATTGTTTATTACATGAAAAACCTTTTGCAGGAGTGAATGGTTCTGGTAAACATAATAATTGGTCGTTAATTACAGATGATGGAATTAATTTATTTGATTCTGGAAAAAGACCGCATCAAAATAAACAGTTTTTACTTTTATTAGCTTGTATTCTTCGTGCCGTAGATACTCATGCAGAGCTTTTAAGAGAATCTGCAGCAGATGTTGGAAATGATTTACGACTTGGTGCAAATGAAGCCCCTCCTGCGATTGTTTCTGTTTATTTGGGTGCACAAATAGAAGATATTCTAAAACAGATAGTAAATACTGGTTCGGCAACCCATAGTATTAAAGGAGAAAGTTTGGCAACAGGGGTACGTACTCTTCCAGATTTTGCAAAAGATGCCACAGACCGCAATCGAACAGCACCATTTGCATTTACAGGTATGAAGTTTGAATTCCGTATGGTAGGTTCTAGAGATTCCGTTGCATCATCTACAATTGTATTAAATACAATTGTAGCAGAAGCTTTTGCTGAGGCGAGTGATATATTAGAACAAGCAGAGGACTTTGATAGTGCTGTATTAAATCTTATTAAACAGTATGTTTCAAAACATGGAAGAATTGTGTTTAATGGGGATGGCTATTCCAAAGAATGGGTAGAAGAAGCAGAACGAAGAGGACTTCCTAATATTAAAACAATGGTAGATTCGATTCCATATTTAGTAACAGAAAAAACAGTAAATTTATTTGAAAAATTTGGAGTATTTACAAAAACAGAATTGGAATCTCGTGCAGAAATTAAGTATGAAACATATACAAAAGTCATCAATATTGAAGCGAGAGCAATGATTGATATTGCAAGTAAGCACATTATTCCAGCAGTGATTACTTATATTACTTCTTTAGCAAATTCTATCAATGAAGTAAAGCAAGCTTGTTCTTTTGTGGATGTAAGTGTACAGACAGAACTATTAGAGGAAGCTTCTAATTTATTAGTGGATACAAGAAAAGCATTAAAGTTGTTAATTGAAATTACAGATAAAGCGGATACGATGAAAAAAGGTAGAGTACAAGCAGAATTTTTCCAAAATGAAGTAGTACCTGCAATGGAAGGATTAAGACTTCCTGTAGATAAATTAGAAATGATAGTCAAGAAAGAAATGTGGCCAATGCCATCGTATGGAGATTTGTTATTCGAAGTATAGTAGTTTGGTAAGTAGAGTAAGGTTTTTGGTAAAGTGATTGGATAAAAATTTATTAAAATAAGAGGAGGACAAGGTATGGGATTCAAAAGTGACATTCAAATTGCACAGGAGTGTGAGAAGAAAAAAATCACAGAAATTGCAAAGGTTGCTGGTGTGGATGAGAAATATTTAGAACAATACGGTAACTACAAAGCAAAAATTGATTACCGTTTATTAAAGGATTGGGAAGAAAAACCAGATGGTAAGTTGATTTTAGTTACTGCAATCAATCCTACTCCTGCTGGGGAAGGTAAGACTACTACTACCGTTGGTTTAGCAGATGGTCTTCGCAAAATAGGAAAAAATTCTATTGTTGCTTTGCGTGAGCCATCTCTAGGTCCTGTCTTTGGGGTAAAAGGTGGTGCAGCAGGTGGTGGTTATGCACAGGTAGTTCCAATGGAAGATATCAATTTGCATTTCACAGGAGATTTCCATGCAATTGGAGCTGCTAATAATCTGCTTGCAGCCATGCTGGATAATCATATTCAGCAGGGTAATAGTTTGAATATTGATGTAAGAAAGATTACATGGAAACGTGCAGTGGATATGAATGACAGACAGCTTCGCAATATTGTAGATGGTCTTGGTGGAAAGCCAAATGGAACTCCAAGAGAAGATGGTTTTGATATTACTGTAGCATCGGAAGTAATGGCAGTATTGTGTTTAGCAAGTGATATTACAGATTTAAAAGAGCGTTTGGCTAGAATTATTGTAGCTTATACGTATGATGATAAGCCAGTAACCGCAGGTCAGTTGAAAGCACATGGTGCAATGGCTGCGTTATTAAAAGATGCCCTAAAGCCAAACTTAGTACAGACATTAGAAGGAACTCCTGCCTTTATTCATGGTGGTCCATTTGCGAACATTGCACATGGTTGTAATAGTGTGACTGCAACAAAAATGGCAATGAAACTGGGTGATTATGCGATTACAGAGGCAGGTTTTGGTGCAGATTTAGGTGCAGAAAAGTTCTTAGATATTAAATGTCGTATCGCTTCTTTAAAGCCATCCGCAGTAGTCGTAGTAGCAACCGTAAGAGCATTAAAGCATCATGGTGGTGTTGCTAAGGCTGATTTAAATAATGAAAACTTAGAAGCATTAGAAGCAGGTTTGCCAAATTTGTTACAACATGTAGAAAATATTATGACCGTATATAAACTTCCTTGTGTCGTTGCTATTAACGCATTTCCAACAGATACCGAAGCAGAATTAAAGTTAGTCGAAGAGAAATGTAAGGAATTAGGCGTTAACGTAGCATTGTCTGAAGTTTGGGCTAAGGGCGGTGAAGGCGGAGTTGCTCTTGCTAACGAAGTAGTGAAATTGTGTGAACAACCAAATGAATTTGAATATTGTTATAGTGATGAGTTAAGTATTAAAGAAAAATTAGAGGCAATTGCAAAGAAAATTTATCATGCAGATGGTGTTCAATTAGTAGGTAATGCAGTAAAGCAGGCAAAACAGTTAGAAGAATTAGGTTTTGGTAATATGCCAATTTGTATGGCAAAAACACAGTATAGTTTTTCAGATGACCAAAAGTTATTAGGTGCACCTAGAAACTTTACAATTGCTGTAAGAAACTTAAAAGTTTCTGCGGGAGCAGGCTTTATTGTAGCTTTAACAGGTGATATTATGACAATGCCAGGATTACCAAAAGTACCAGCAGCAGAAAAAATTGATGTAGATGAAAATGGTGTAATTTCAGGACTTTTCTAGAAATAATGAGAAAGTAAATTGGATATTTGTAATCCAGTAATATTTTTTTGAAAAAAGATAAGTAATTACTGTAATTAGAGTTACTTATCTTTTTTTTAAAATTGAATAATAATAGGTTTGAGGATAAAATATTGCAAAAAAAATTTTTATATATTATAATGCGTCTTGTAAAGGTAATATGTATTATAGTTATAAATAGAAAGTTACATCAAGGAATACAACAGTAAAGGAGTAGATGTTATGGAAAAGAAACTTGTTTATACTGGCAAAACAAAAGATGTTTTTGCATTAGAAAATGGAAATTATTTATTAAAATTTAAAGATGATTGTACTGGAAAAGATGGCGTATTTGACCCAGGTGAAAATTCTGTTGGTTTAACTATCGATGGTGTTGGTGATGTAAATCTTCGTATGTCCATTTATTTCTTTGAAAAAGTAAATGCTGCAGGTATTAGAACACATTATGTAAATGCAAATCTTGAAGATACTACAATGGAAGTTCTTCCAGCTAAGGTATTCGGACAGGGATTAGAAGTAATTTGTCGTCATAAAGCAGTAGGAAGTTTTATCCGTCGTTATGGACAGTATATTGAAGCAGGTGCTGACCTTCCAGCATATGTAGAAACTACATTTAAGAATGATGCATTAGGTGACCCATTGGTAACAAAAGATGCTCTTGCAGCTTTAGGTGTTATGACAGAAGAACAGTATGATTCTATGAAGGATATGACCCAGAAGATTACACAGATTATTGCTGATGATTTAAAAGAAAAAGGCATGGTACTTTATGATATTAAGTTTGAATATGGTTATGATGCAGATGGAAATGTAATGTTGATTGACGAAATTGCTTCTGGCAATATGCGTGTTTATAAAGATGGACAGTATATCGACCCAATGACGCTTTCCAAATTATTCTTTGCATAATGGGTGGTTTTTTTGGCGTAGTCTCTAAAAGAGACTGTGTACTCGACATTTTTTTTGGAGTAGACTATCATTCTCATCTTGGTACAAGACGTGGTGGCATGATTATTCATGATGCTAACGATGGATTTCAGCGTCAGATTCATTCGATAGAAAACACGCCATTTCGTACAAAATTTGAGAAAGATTTAGTAGACTTTCATGGTTGTAGTGGTATTGGTTGTATTAGTGATAATGACCCTCAACCTTTATTAGTTCGTTCTCATTTAGGATTGTATGCACTTACAACGATTGGTTGTATCAATAATGCAGATGAATTAGTAGAAAAATATTTTTCTGACCATACACATCAATTTATGGCAATGAGTTCTGGAAAAGTAAATTCTACAGAATTAGTAGCGGCATTGATTAACCAAAAGGAAGATTTAGTTTCTGGTATTTTATATGCTCAAGAAGTGATTGATGGTTCAATGACCTTGCTTATCTTAAAAGAAGATGGAGAAATACTTGCAGCTCGTGATAAAGTAGGTCGTCTTCCTGTTCTTTTAGGAAAAAATGAAGATGGGTGTTGCGTATCGTTTGAATCGTTTGCTTATCATAAACTAGGATATGAAGATTTTTATGAGTTAGGACCACATGAAATCGTTCGAATGACAATTGATGGTATTGAAACGGTTTCTCCAGCAGGAGAAGAAATGAAAATATGTGCGTTTTTATGGACCTATTTTGGATATCCAAACTCTCGTTATGAAGGTAGAAATGTGGAAGTAATGCGTTGCGAGAATGGTAAAATTATGGCTCGTGATGAAAAATTGAATGGCGGACTTCCTGCGGTAGATTATGTAGCAGGTATGCCAGATTCTGGTGTTCCACATGCGATGGGTTATGCACATGAAAGTGGAGTAGAACTAGCAAGACCATTTGTAAAATATACACCAACATGGCCTCGTTCGTTTATGCCTGCAAATCAAAAAGTGAGAAATCAAGTGGCAAAAATGAAGCAGATTCCAGTACCAGAGTTGATTGAGGGAAAAAAACTCTTACTAGTAGATGACTCTATTGTACGCGGAACTCAATTAGGAGAAACAGTAGATTTTCTTTATAATGCTGGTGCAAAAGAAGTACATATGCGTTCGGCTTGTCCTCCAATTATGTATGGCTGTAAGTTTTTGAATTTTTCTAGAAGTAATTCGGAAAATGAATTGTTAGCTCGTCGTGTTGTACAAGAATTAGAAGGCGAAGAAGGAAAACAGCATTTAGATGAATATATCGATGCAAAAACAGAACGTGGAAAATGTATGTTAAAATGCATTTGTGAGAAGTTTGGCTTTGATTCTTTAGGCTATCAGTCTTTAGAAGGAGTCTTAGAATCTATAGGTATTGATAAAAACAAAGTCTGTACATATTGTTGGACTGGAAAGGAATAAAGTATGGAAAAATCACATTCCGCTTCTTATGCTGCTGCTGGTGTAAATATCGAAGCAGGGTATGAAGGCGTACGTTTAATGAAAAAACACGTAGCAAGAACAATGATTCCGGGTGTTGTTTCTGATATCGGAGGTTTTGGAGGTCTTTTTACTCCAAATATTGAAGGTATGACAGAACCAACGTTAGTTATGGGAACAGATGGAGTTGGAACTAAACAGCGTATTGCACAGTTAATGGATAAGCATGATACTGTTGGTATTGATTGCGTTGCTATGTGTGTGAATGATATTGTATGTTGTGGTGCAAAGCCAATTGCATTTTTAGATTACATTGCGATTGGTAAAAATGAACCGGAGAAAGTGGCAACTTTAGTTTCTGGTGTAGCAGAAGGTTGTGTTCAGGCAGGTTGTGCTTTAATTGGTGGTGAAACAGCAGAACATCCTGGTACAATGGCAGCAGATGATTATGATTTAGCTGGTTTTGCAGTAGGTATTGTAGATAAAGGCAAAGTAATTGACCAGAAACAGATGAGCGTAGGTGATGTTGTGATTGCTCTGCCTTCTAGTGGTTGTCATTCCAATGGTTATTCTTTAGTAAGAAAAGTATTTGATGTAGAGAATACTGATTTGAATAAATATTATGATGAGTTAGGACAGACATTAGGAGAAGCATTACTCACTCCAACGATTATTTATGTTAAACCTGTTTTGGCTGCCTTTGAAGTGGCAGAAATACATGGAGTAAGCCATATTACGGGTGGTGGTTTCTACGAAAATATTCCTCGTTGTATTCCAGATGGATTATGTGCAAAGATTGATAAGAGTGCAATTAAAGTATCTCCTATTTTTAATTTGTTACAGCGTGAAGGAAATATTCCAGAAAGAGATATGTATAATACCTACAATATGGGCGTTGGTATGGCACTGATTGTTAGTCGTGAAACAGCAGATAAGGCAATCGAAGTATTAAAAGAACAAGGCTGTGATGCTTATGTGATTGGTGAAATTATTGCTGATACGGAGAAAGTAATTTTAGAATAAAGATTTTATGAAGAAAACCCTGATAGAGATACAATACCTTATGGTAAAATAGTTCTTTATCAGGGTCTTTTTTTATTTCTTTTTTGCATCTATATAGTCGGTGAAAAAATATTTCGTATATTTGTATATGCATAAATGAAATTT
>CALAEX010000026.1 GCA_937891165.1 uncultured Lachnospiraceae bacterium
AAAGGCAAAAAAGAAGTGACATAGTACCATGTACATACTATGCCACTCCTTTTTTATTTTGCCTCCAATAATGTGTTAAAAATACAAAGAAGTCCTAAACCAACATTCTCTATTCTGTTAAAACTCTGCAATCATCTTAGCTTCTCCTGAAGTATCTATATTTTCTATCAAATCATAAGTTGCACTATAGTAAAAATTCTTTTCATAATTTTTGTTCCTTTCCTATCATCTGTTTCTTTTTCCTTTCCTTCATTTTAATAAAAACTCCTTTCTTAACTATTTTGTAGTATCCGCTTTTTATCTTACTATATCTTTATGAACTGGGAATGAATAAACTGTAAACATTTCAGATGAAATGTAAACAAATTGTAAACAAACCTCTTATTCCTAAACCACAAAAAAACATACAATAGCCTGGAAAATCTCTTGTTTTTATTCTAATATTATGATATCCTAAAAGAAAAAACTACCTTATCTTTAGTTTTTCCACATAGGAGGTCATATGGAACAGACTACCAAAGAATTACTACAATGGCATCCTGCCTTCTATGCAGGATTACAAATAGAACTTGCCGAAGAAACAGACAAGCTAATCTTTGAGAATGAACATACACTAAGCAATAAACCTATGTTAATTGATGTACTAATTATTAAAAAAAATTCAGAAGAACCCATTCACAAAAACATTGGTAGAATTTTTAAAAAGCACAATATTATTGAATATAAAAGCCCTACAGATTATTTAAGCATTGATGACTTTTATAAAGTCTATGGCTATACTTGCTTTTATAAATCGGATTCCCAAAAAGTTAATGATATCCTTATAGAAGATGTAACTATCACATTTGCTAGTCACAAGTATCCTAGAGATATGATAAAACACTTAAAAGAAGTTCGTGGTTATACCATCGAATATAAAGAACCTGGTATTTATTATATTTTAGGAGATATTGTTCCCATTCAATTATTAGTTACTTCTAAACTCTCAAAAGAACAAAATCTTTGGCTGAATAGTTTAACCAATACGCTCAGAGATAAAGAACAACTAACAGCCATTATTACCGACTATCAAAAACACAAAGATAATGATTTATATGATGCCGTTTTAAATCTCATTATCCAAGCAAATCAAAAAAATTTTAAGGAGGTAAAGAGTATGTGTGAAGCATTAGAAAATTTAATGAAAGATATCATTAAAGAAAAAGAACAAACAGCAGAACAACGTGGCATACAATTAGGTGAACAACGTGGCATACAACTAGGTGAACAGCGTGGCATACAACTGGGCGAACAACAAGGCAAACAACAACAACTCCTACAACAAATACAGAAAAAAATAAATAAATTAAAAACAATTGAACAAATTGCGGAGGAATTAGAAGAAACGGTAGAAACTATCTCTCCTCTTTATTATCAATTAAAAGCAAACCGTTAACTTTTTTTCAACATAAAAGGGACTGTAATAAAACAGTCCCCCTTTCTTTTTATTCTCCTAGATAAATTTCTCGTTTTCGTTCTATTTCTTCTACCATTTCTTCTAACGTGATTTCTCCGTCTAAGTAATCCCAAAACTGATTCCAGTAAATATCTGCATTCATCATAAAGGAAACTTCTCCGTTAGCATATACTTGATAACACTCTTTGATAAATGGAGTATCCGTATAAGTAGACTCGTCTTGTAATAAGAAGGAATTTTGTTTTGTCATCATATAACGGCAAAAAATAGAAATATACTCCAAGGTGGTTTCTAAATTTTTAGAATTTGGATTAACCGCAAGAAATGTCACTGTTCCCATATTTCCCATTTCTTCAGATATACTTGGTACTCCTACTACACCAATCTCATCTAAATTACCAATCAGCTCTGCATACTCCAATAAGGAACTCAAATAGTACTCATAAGCATAAAAGACTTCTATTACTTCACCTTTTCTTAAACCAGAAGTAAAATCAAAATCAAACAGTAACATTCCTGTTTTGTTATACATATCCTTTAGTTGCTTCATATAAGTTCGGAATACTTCCGTATCAAACGTATCATATTTTGTTAAATATTGTTGAAATAGTTCCTCTGCAAGTACCAAAGTGGAAACACTTCCTTTTTCTGGTGTTGTTGTTTCTACTTGTTCTACAAAATTTAACCATTCGCCAAAATTCATAGAAGAAAACTCTACTTGTTGTGTTGCACAGTATTCCTTTGGATATACTACGACAGGAATTGCAAGTTCCACAGGTATCATCCAAATATCTCCTTCTTCATTCGTAGCTAACTCTTTCATATAAGGAAAACAAGCATCCAAATACTCTTGTACTCCTTGTACTTCATTTAACGCATAAAATGCCCCATTTTGTTTAATATTATAAGAAATATCATCTCTGCTACTCAATACAAACATATCAAAATCCGAATCTCCAGCTAATACTTTTAAGGCATAGACTTCTGCATTTAAAAAGTTATGTTTCATACGATATCCACAACCATTTGGCAAAATAGATTGCTCTTGTAGCATTAAAAAACGAATTTCTTTATTCTCTTTTAAGGTATCCGTAATATGAACTCGTTCTACTAGCATTTCTTCATAATCATAATAAAAAGCAAAACCTTTTACATAAGCAATCGAATTCCAAAGTGTTGAGGTATCTGTTGTAATCTGTGCTTTCATGCCATCTATCGTTCCATAATGCAATATAGAACTGTCTAGAAAAAGAAAGCCATCTTCACAAGAATGCAAATTACTCATTTGTCCCGAATTACGTTGCCATTCCCCTATTTCTTCTAATGTTTCTTTGGTTGGAGAAAACTCTAAAAATCCAAATCCTTTTTCTTCATTGTAATGATAAATCATTAACGTATCATTTTTTGTAGGAAATATATTTAATGGAACATCAATCGCAAAAAATTCAATTTGTGGATGTTCTTCCACTCTAGAAATTCGTCCAATCGCCTCCGAATCATAGTTCACATGTCTTATCTCTGGAAGTAATGTGTAACTTTGACCTTCCGCAATAGGAGACTTTCCAAACAAATAAAAATAATCCCCAAGAACAACCAATTGATGAATCGCAGTAAAATCCTCTTTTTCTATTTCTGCAATTTTCTTTACTTCCCAAGTAGTAAGGTCAATCGAAGCTAATATGCCTCCTTGTCCTCGTTTAGGTGCAACACAATATAAGACTCCATCTTCTATGACCATGGCTTGTATATTTCCATTTCCTAACACAACCTCTGTTTGTTTCAAACAAGTGCCATCTAAGTCATATATACAAAACTGCTGTAATTCCTCTTTAGAATCACTTGGAATAAAATTTGAAGTATAAAGTAAACCAGTTTCATCTACAGCAAGATTATCTGCTTGTTCTGTTTCTATGTATTGAAATATCTCTGGCTCAATTGGTAACACTTCTACTTCTTTTACCGTTTCCTTTTGGCAACCAACCAATAAGACAATCAAGGCAAACATTTGCATTACCATAAAAAATTTTTTCATATCGTTTTTCCTTTTTTACTATTTCTTTCTTTTTATTTATTCTATCAAAATCTCTATTCCTATTTTGCAATCTGCAGAATTATCCATATCTTCTGTTAAAATACGAACGAAATTTTTCTCAGAAGTAGGGTCAAATTTTCTTGCTGTATTCACTCCATACACTTGTTTTCTATCGGTATATAAAATAGGTACGGAATAAGAATTATTATCATGCCAAATCGTAGCACAAGTTACTTTTCCGCTTTCTAAATCCATACGATACAACCTTGCACCTGTTGTTATCCAAACCGCATCCTCGGTCATAGTAAACCACTCTATAAATCGAAGTTCTTGTTCTACCAGTTCCTTTGGTTCATTTTTTTCGATTGCTTCTGAAAAGTCATAGATGGTTGTTTCTTGTGTTTCTAAATTTGTACAAGAAATATGATTTTTTTCCGCAGAATATAACATATCTCCTATCACACAAAAATAATTCGGAGACACAGATAATACTATCTGTTCGCTTGTTCCATCTTCATTTACTGTTCTACTACTTAATACTAATTTTAACTCTGGTGTATATAAAAAGCTATAATCTTTCCATCCATTTTTAGCTCCTCGTGTCATATCTTGCATATGCTCTGTTGCCCCAAAAGGTAAATACGCATAAGAAGTTCTTATACTGTTTACTCCTGTTTTTACACTATAAGAAAAATAAATTCCTCTTTCATCCACTAACATTTCGTGTCCTTGAGAGTTCTCAATCGCACCCGCACCATACACAAATTCTACTGCACCACTTGCTGGAGTATAACAATAAATATCTCCACTCTTTATATCTTGTAACTCATACTTTCCATAACAATCATCTACCATAAAATAAATAGAACCATCATAAGGATATAGTTCTTTCACTGGCATAGCAACAGCTAAGGCTACTTCTCTTTCTTTGATGCGATATAAAAATCCATCGTTCCCTTCATTCACAAAATATACCACTCCTGTTGTTTCATCGATACAAAAAGAAGACTTTCCTCCTAATCCTATAGAAGTGGCTACACTTAACATTTGATTTAATGAATTATAGGCTTCTACAGAAATTTCGACTCGTTCTAGTTGTTCACAAAGACCTTCCGTTTTTGTAATTACAGTTTTAGAAGGAGTAGGGGTAGGCTTTTTCGATGGTTCTTCTTTCTCTTGAAAGACTTTTATCGTTGGTTTTGGTGTTACTGTACTATTGGTAGTTTCTATTAGAATAGTTGGTGTTATGTCTTTCTGACTCGATTCTATTGCAGTAGTTGGTGTTATCTTATCCTGATTTGATGTAGTGGTACAACCTGTCAGAGTTAATATTATCACACCCAAAGATATCCAAAAGTGCTTTTTCTTTTTCATAAAAGTTCTCCTTTATTTTTTATAAGAAAAACACAGATTAATGAAAGAATTTCTTCTTTCACTAATCTATGTCTATACTAACTTAATGTCTAACTGGACAATCTGGATTCATATGTACTTCTCTATCTCTGCTGTCTTCATTGCCTGTTTCATGTCCACACAACATGCATTCTTCAATATAATGGTCTCTTGCAAGTCGCACTCTACAAGTACCTGTATATGAATCTTCTCCTCCATTTGGTAATTCAGTACTAACTGTATAATCATGCACATAATACTCTGCGGAAATAATATTTGTTCCAACATATGTGTATGTATAGACATGTTGTATACAAGGTTGAGCATTTGCTATTGTTGGCACAATCATCGCACAACATATTGCTGCCATAGATACCGCTGTGGCTAACTTTTTCCATACTTTCATCGTAGTTCCTCCTTCCTTTTGTATTGATTTGTCTTTCGGATATTGTCTAGTTCCTGTTGACATCTTTACTATAACATACGAAAAGTTCCTTGAAAAGGGACAGAGTAGTATAATTTTCCAATTATACTATTCTGTCCCTTTTTCTTTCCCATTTGATATGTTACAATTATTTCCACAAGAAAAAAACGGAAAAAGAAAGGACTTTATAACTATGAGAAAATTATGGAAAAAAGTTACTATAATCTCTACTGCTGCACTCTTACTCTGCCTTACTAGCACTACCACTACTACATTTCCTACGATTGTTACAGAAACCAACCAAATTTCAGAAGATAAGAAACATAATCAGGAAAATAAAGAAACCGAACCTGAAATACAACCTTTATCAGATGACCCAGATGATGATGTCAAAGAACTTCCTCAATAAAATTTATCTAAAATACTTTGTAATTTATTTTTCATCCAATTTTCACGCATTTGATTTTTATTATAATTATCTATAATAATACAATCTTTTATACATAAAATACGGTTAAGGTTTTCCTGTTCTGGAAGACCTTCTTTTTTTTCTTCGTTCCACATTAATCCATATAAATTCTTTTCTACATATTCTAGATGTCGAAGTCTTAAAGATTGCTCTATTATTTTTTTATTAATCAAAATAGCATCCTCATATTTCTTCTTATTTCCCATATAACTAGCAATTGCCGACATAACTAATCCATACATTCCTAAAATAGGTGGTATTGTCACCTCATCTTCTAAATATTCAAAATATTCTTGTAATATAACAAAGTATTGTTCTTGTTCCTCTTCTTCTAATTCCTTTGCTATATTGTAAAAAATAGTTATTTCTTCATTCGTAAAATATCTTTCCTCAAAATACTTGTCACTCTTAGGCTTTATTTTTTCTAATGGTTTTAAAATAATATTTAACGGCATTGTATATTCTAATATTGGTGTAGCACATTGTATAAATTCCTCTTTTGTTATTTCCTTTCTCTTATATGCTAAACGTACTTCTTCATATTCTATATATTGTTTATTAATTAATTGTCCCATCGAAACCATTTCTTTTATTTTTTTTAATAATTGTTCTGCTTCTACATAGTTCTGTTGATTTATGGTAACTCGGTATTTCTCTTCTAATCGAAGTACTTCTTGATTCTCTGTTACAAGAAAAGAATGGTGCAGTTCACTAGATAAATAAAATCTTTCAAATAATCTTCGCACGATTTCTTTTTGTGGATTTACCTCATTTCTTTCTAATCTTCCAATTGTTTTGGACGAACAAATATGTTCTAAACTCTTCTGACTTACTTGAAACATCTTTCGTCTTGCTCGTATGACATCATTGATACAATAAATTTCTCTCTTTTGATAAAACACCGTATAATGATTTGTCTGTTTTGGGATATTCCTTGTTTCATATAATCGATGAAATACTTCTAAAAATGTAGTTGTCTCCTCTTGTTCTTTTTTATATTGTTCTATTGCTACAACATCTAATACTTCCTCTTTTTGTAATAAAAAAGAAAGAATATCTTGCTTTATCTGCAACAGTTCCAAAAGAAAATATGCTTTTTTATGATTCCTAATTGCTTCTATTCCATCCGTA
>CALAEX010000027.1 GCA_937891165.1 uncultured Lachnospiraceae bacterium
ATTACCAGAAAATATTTTTCTAATTTATAGTGGAATTGGTGCTCTTTTTCTAATAATTAGTTGGTTTGCCTATTACATAAAAAATATTACACAGGATGTTTAAAAATAAAAAATAGCAAGTGCGACTCAAACAAAAAAAGAAAAAAACGGTATAAATAAGTGTGCTTTGCACACATCAATTCCCCGTTCTCCTCAATCGAGGGCACTGAAAAAGTAGTGATTTATAAATTCTAATTAACAAATCAATAACCACATTAGCTAAAATAAATTAGCTGGTGTGGTTATTTTTACATTTATTATAAAATTTTATTTCCTATTTTTTCATTATGTATTCATAAGTTTTATAATTCGTTTCAAATTTACAGCAAATATCGTTATTGCCGTTCCTCTTGATTTTTTCTTCTGCCTGTAGCATACTAAACTTATTCACAGGCAGGAGGTTTTCATTCATGGACAAAAAACAGATAGAGGAACTTAGACAAATCTACATTAAAAACCCTCCAGAGGATATGACAGCCAAACTAGTCAAACAGATGACAGACTCTGATTTACTTGATATGCACTACTTTTTAATTGAAGATGACGACTTAGATGACGATGACTTCGAAGACGGTTTCTACGTTTTTTAGCATGGTCTGGTTTTTTGTACCTATTTTTCAGCTATCTTGGTCAAACCTATGTTTAGCCAAGATAGAACGTTCCTAATACAAAAAAACGCGTAACAAATATTAAATCTGTTACGCAATAAAAGTTTAAATTTTTGCAGACCTCTATCTATTTAAATTTTGTAATTTTTTTATCAAATTCATAATCATACAACACAAACGCATCATCATAAAAAAGTTTTTTATGTTTATTAGTTTCTTTGCGATAAATTTTCATTACATCTTCAGCTATTTTAACTTTTAATGACTTATTCTCATGAAATCCTCCTTCGTCAGATAAAATATCAACATAAGCGTCTTCTGCAACAATCGGCTCATTTGTATCAATAACTGCACAAAAAACAATTTTAATCTTATCTGATAATTTATCCGAATCAGATATTTCATCAATAATAGCAGTTTGAAGAAGATGCAACGATTCATATGCTTTCAGTCTAATACTTAATGCTAGATTTTCTTTTTTCACTTTTTCATTTACCGAATCTAAATTAGAATCAAAGCCCGTTTTAAACTCAATAAGATTTAAATTCCGTTTTATCAATAATGCATCAACCGACCTACAACTCTTATAAATATTATCTTTAATCTTATCATAATCATATGCTTCCGTTTGATCTTTAATTTTAGGATTATTAGACAAATTTGAAAGAGTATTCTTGTAGTTATAGTTTATGTCCAAATAGGAAATAATATCATCACGTAAAATCATCCTTTGTACCTCCTACATGTCCTTTAATTGTTTTACTTCAACAAGAGGACGAGTAAAAGATGAATAAATCTTACTCAAGTTATCATTAACACAAACATAATTCACAGTATAACCATCATCATTATGTGTTGCCATATAATAATTTGATTTATCTAATAATTTATATTTTTTCGCATATGCTTCAATTGCCATTAAAAAATTAGGGCTATGAGTTGTCAACAAAACATGAGTATTAAACTCTTTCACAACAAGAACTATAACTTCTGCAAAGGCATTTTGCCACTCCGGATGTAAATGAGACTCTGGCTCATCCAATATCAACATAGTATCAAAATTAATCTCACCTTTTTCAAGAAGATTCTTTATAATGGAAAACATTTTAGAACCAGTTGCCAAATTTTGTACTTTTAAAGGCTCTTTATCAACTTCTTCATAATAAATACCACTATCCCTAATAGCAAGTGTTCCTGGTATCACATCACTAATTTTGTCAATAATATCGTCATACTTTTCTTTATTAATAGATGCTTCTATTAAAGATGTGGGATTCTTTTTCAATAAAAGTTTAGATAATTTTCCAAAGTGAGAATTATCCACATGGTTTGCACCATACATAAATAAATATTCATCATTTCTAGCTAGTTTATCTAACGCATATGGGTCATCAACATATATTGCATTATTTAAAAAAAGCTTTCTTTCATTAATAACTGCCGTGATATCTTTCTTGTCATAAATAGAAAAACTACAGCCCATTTCTCCGTTTTTAGAAATGGAAACCATTGATTTTTTTTCCTTGTCCTTTCTATTTACTGGAAAAACTTGACCATTAAACTCAATAGAAAACAATGCAGCAACTCTTTTTTCAGAAAAATCATGAATATCTTCATCAAAGTAGTATTTGTTAAGACTAGAAAGAAAAGAAAGTGCTTTATCTTTTCTTTCTGGTAAATTTTTCAAATACGCCGAAAATTTTTCGGGTAAGTTGTTTTTATCCATTATCGTAAAGTTAACCAATAATTGAGAATCTATTATTTCTACAGCATTTTTCAAATCAATATAAGCTTCAACTATATTTGCATATTCAGGTAACTTGCGATAACGATATATCCCCTCAATAAGCATAGAAAAATCTTTATTGTAAAACTTTTTCATTTTATCAAAGTCTACATATTTACTAATACTCTCTAAATCAAGAATACGAGAAACATTTGTTAAAGCTCTATGATAATTTAAGACTAATTCATCATGCAACTTTTCTTCAAGGTTACTTAAAGATTCGATTGTTGCATATAAAGCCTTGCCAGCAGTAGACTTGCCAGAATTATTACTTCCACATATTACGGTCAATCCGTTCAATTTTATAGTCGCTTCATTTATAATACCGACTTTTTGTAATGTAAGTTCCATAAATATTACCTCTAAATTAGAATCACTGGGACGATTGATCGTCTAAAATAAATTCCACAACATCACCAATGTTGCATTGTAATGACTTGCATATTTTCTCCATATTTTTTAAAGTTACCGATTGGTTCTTTCCTAACTTTGCCACCACATTTGTAGTTATTCCAGCCGATTCTCTTAACTGTGTTTTGTTCATTTTTTTATCAATCAGAATTTTCCAAAGTTTGTCATAACTAATTGCCATAATAGCACCTCTCATTAGTATATAAGAAATTATAACATATTATTCTGATTTTTTCAATATAATATTGAAAAAGTCAATATTATATTGAAAAAATACTTACTATTTATACATCATTTATATTTCAATCTTTTAAAACTACAGTAAAACAAAATGTAGAAAATTTGATACTCTCTATAGTTTACCCTTACTGTTGGGTTTACCACAGAATCCATCGAAAGTATTCTCTTCCTAAAAGTTCCTTTTCAGAAGTCTTTGGCATACTCCTCCAAATTCTGCTACGTTTTATTCCTTATTCCTATAAGCAACAGACGTAGCATCTCTTGGTCCTACTGCCTGCCTTATAAGAATCTTTTCTCTAACTCACGAACCTATCACGATATCCTTGTCCTCGTCTTGCTATCACATAACTTGCTGCTTGATGCACACTTAATTTCATTCTAGCACTGTATTTTTCTTTCCCTATCTTACTTGTATTCTTTGGATTTACTTTGATTAATTCTACTTTCTTTCTATGACTACCATTTTCTAATACTGTTTGATATCTACTATAATCAAACTTATGTAACATACGGTTATACTCTTTTCCTTTTTTGGTTTTCCCTTTCGTTTGCTGTGCTTTTGTTTTCTTAAAATCTAATTGTTCTATCACAATCGACTTCCCTTTTCCTTTTGCTTTCGTTACGATTTGGCTTATCACTTGTTCTATCTCTGTTTTTGCTTTATTTCCTGTCCCATGATAGCATAATTCATAATGAGATAAACCAATTAAATTTCCCTTTTCATCCGTTTCACTCATCTCAATAAAACCATCATTGTAATCTAATCCCAATACGCCATATTGATTTGTCGTTTTATACTCTTCATATTCTATCGTAAACATTACTTGTAAATACCATTTCTTCCCTTTTCTGTGTACTCGATACGAGAGTGCAGGTGGTCGTTCCTTTTCTTCATATAACCTACACTGTTGTTTTAGTATCTCTTTTTGATACTTAAAATTTACCTTATCTACCACATATTTTTCTTCTTTGTCATAATCAAA
>CALAEX010000028.1 GCA_937891165.1 uncultured Lachnospiraceae bacterium
TGCAACAAAAGGCACTTAGCTTTTTTAGTCATACTCAAAAGTTGTAAACTGGTGTATAAAAGTAGTATCAGAAAATAAATGTGTGAATTGTTTGGTGTTACTCATGGATTATAAAAATAATAAATTTGAACAATATAATCCAATGGATGAATTTACATTGGATTAATTATGAAAAGCTTTCCTTGCATATCTTTTTTTTATATTGTATACTTTAAAATTATAAACTTCATAAACGGAGCATGGATAAAGTTAGAATAGAGGTTTTTTATGAGTAAAAGTAGAAAAAAAATTCATCCTTCAATGGTGCTTTTTTTTATCGTATACATCCTATTGCTTTTTTATTTATTATTTTTTTCAGAACGGTATGGGAGGACGATAGAAGAACGGGAATATCGATATAATTTAGAACTGTTTAAAGAAATTAAACGTTTTTGGAATTATAGGGAATCGTTAGGTTGGAAAACAGTTATTTTAAATTTAGCAGGCAATATTGTAGCATTTATACCATTTGGCTTTTTTTTACCAATGTTTTTTAGATTAGGAAGAAATTTTTTTGGGTGTGTTTTTGCTTCTGCTATGTTTAGTTTTTTTGTAGAAAGTATTCAATTAGCCACAAAAGTAGGTGCGTTTGATGTAGATGATATATTTTTAAATACTCTTGGTGGTTTTTTTGGATTCTTTGTGTATCTTTTTATGAATAAGAGAATAATTTTAGTGGAGAAAAAACAATGAAAGAGAAAAAGAGTTCTTTACGTTTTAAAAAAAGAGAACATTCCAAAGTTGGGATATGGTCTACAGTGATTGGTATAATTGCATGGGGAATTTTTATTGCTCTTAGCATATATTCTTCTATAACTAGTGGAAATGTAGAAGTTATTGCAGGAGTAATTGGAATTTTAGATGCCATATTTGTTCTTTTTGGAGTATTTTTAGCAGTAAAAGGATTGCAAGAAAAAGATGCTTATTATAAAATGCCAATAACTGGTATGTTATTGAATGCTACGTTATTTGTAATTTATTTTTCATTATATTTGATAGGGATTGCAGTTCGATAACTATCCTATACAAAAAAAATAGAAAAAGGAGAAATAGTAGATGAACTTTATTAAGGAACGCTATGAACTTTGTATAGAGCGTATTAGGGAAATCGTGAATGTACAAGAAGTTCCAGAAAAGTATCAAGAATATTTTAAAAAGGAAGCGGAGTTTATTTTACAGGTAGCACAAGTGGCAAAACTTGTGGAGGCTGGGGAATATCAGAATTTATCACTTTCTCAATTAGAAGAATGGAATGATAGATTATATCAAAAAATTCTACCATCGTTTTATGAAACAAGTTATATCAATCCTGCCTTTGCAGTAAAGTGTTTTGGATTGAGGGAAGGTCGATTTTTTTGTGTGTTATCTGATACATTAATGGATTTAATTTCTAATGCAATGAAGCAAAAAATATATTTTTTAACGATTTTAATGGAGTTATTTTTAGAAATTTATGTACGTTATGAATCGTATGATGAGTTTGCCTATAAGGATGCAAAGGCAGCTTATAAAAGTCATATGTTAGATTATTGCAGAGATTATATGCAAAATTCTTTATTAGAAGTGTATAGTCCAGAAAATGTATTTGCGAAAAAGATTATTAGCTTAGATACTACAGACCCACGCATATTGTATCAATATGGAGATTGTATTACAGAGAATGAAAGAAAAATTGCAGGTTTTTTAAATTGTATGTCACAAGAAGAAATCGAAGCAATGGCAGAGACATATGTAGATGGATATATTCGTGGTTTTGCTGTAATGGGTGTCAAATTAAAAGAACAAGGAGTGGCACAGTTAGCGTATCCGATTGGTTTTGAGCGAATGATGGCAGCAGCAATTAGAAAATTTGAAGCAAATGGAATACGTGTGGTAGCAAGACAAGCAGTTCGTGGGCGAAGAGTGGCTACCGCAGTAAATTTACAGTATGCGTATGACCATAGACAAGATAAAGCATTATATTTGGATAGATTGTATGTCAATCGTGAAATGGAACATAGAAAAGTGTTGTTTGAGGAATACAAACAAATGTTGTCAGAATATATAGGACCTGCGATTGTACAGACATTTGGAGAGCCAGAGTTTGTTCCAGTGAATAAAAAAGAAGCATTTCATTTGGATAAGCGTCAAGTAAAATTGGAATTAGAGTCAAGTAGAAAGTATTCACAACTTGTTTCTAATTATATTAAAAATGATGAAACTTCTTTTACTATTATTGCATATCCAATGCCATCGATTGGGGAACAATTTGAGGAAATTTTTGCAGAAACAGTACGCTGTAATACACTTTCTAATGAAACGTATATCAAAATACAACAAGCATTGATTGATGAATTAGATACAGGATATGCTTGTCAAATTGTTGGTACGAATGGAAATGAAACAAATCTTACAGTAATGTTAATGGAAACAAAAGAGCCAGAAAAGGAAACCAAATTTGAAAATTGTACCGCAGATGTCAATATTCCAGTAGGTGAAGTATTCACTTCTCCAGTTTTAAAGGGAACAACAGGTTTGTTACATGTATCTAAAGTATTTATTGGTAGATATGAATATAAAAATTTGAAGATATGGTTTGAAGATGGAACAACAGTAAAACTTTCCTGTGAAAATTTTAAAACAGAAGAAGAAAATAAAAATTTCTTATCAGAGAATTTATTATATCATCACGAATGGTTGCCGTTAGGCGAGTTTGCAATTGGTACAAATACAACAGCATTTGTTATGGGTGAAAAATATGGAATTGCGTCAAAACTTCCTGTGTTAATTGCAGAAAAGACAGGACCACACTTTGCCATTGGTGATACTTGTTATAGTAGAAGTGAAGACCATAAAGTGTATAATCGGGATGGAAAAGAAATTATTGCAAGAGAAAATGAAATTTCAAAATTAAGAAATAGTGAACCAGAAAAAGCATATTTTAATTGTCATACAGATATTACCATTCCATATGGTGAAATTGGAGAAATTTCTTCATTAAAAAAAGATGGAACAAAGACGATATTAATAAAGAATGGTCGTTTTGTATTAGCAGGAACAGAAGAATTAAATCAGCCATTAGAGGAATATGAGAAAAGTAAAAAAAGCGAATGTTAAAATTCGTTTCTAAAAAATAAAAACAAAAGGAAAAAAGGAGATAAAAAAATGGCAAAAGTAGGAATTGTAATGGGAAGTGATTCAGACCTTCCAATAATGAGTAAAGCAGCAGAAATGTTAGAAAAATTTGGAATTGAGTATGAAGTGACAGTCATTTCGGCTCATCGTATGCCAGATGTATTCTTCGATTATGCAAAGACAGCAAAGGACAAAGGATTTAAAGTAATTATTGCAGGTGCAGGTGGTGCAGCTCATCTTCCAGGTATGTGTGCAGCTATTTTCCCACTTCCAGTTATCGGTGTGCCAATTCATACAAAGACATTAAGTGGTGTAGATTCTTTATATTCCATTGTACAGATGCCAAGTGGTATTCCAGTAGCAACGGTAGCAATCAATGGAGCACAAAACGCTGGTATTTTAGCAGCTAAAATGCTTGCTGTATCGGATGACGAAATGTTAAAGAAAATCGAAGAGTATGCGTCTTCTTTAAAAGATGGAGTTATGGCAAAGAAAGAAAAGATTGAAACTGTAGGTTATAAGCAGTATATGCAAGAGATGTAATGTTTTTTCTTTTCAAGAACAATAGAAAGTGATATAATTGGAGTAACTTTTAAAGACAAAGGAGATAGAGCCATGAAAAAGGTAGAGGATTATGTAAGAACAATACCAGATTTTCCAGAAGAAGGAATTATGTTTCGTGATGTAACTAGTGTATTACAAGATGCCAATGGTCTTCAGCTTGCGGTTCAAGGAATTGAAAAATTACTCGAAGGTGTGGAGTATGATGCTGTTATTGGACCAGAATCAAGAGGATTTATTTTTGGTGTTCCAGTAGCATACAATAATAAAAAGGCATTTATTCCTGTAAGAAAAAAAGGAAAGCTTCCTTGTGAAACAGTAGAAATGACATATGATTTAGAGTATGGTACAGCAACGATTGAAATGCATAAAGACTCTATCAAACAAGGTCAAAAAGTTGTTATTATTGATGATTTAATTGCTACAGGAGGCACAATAGAAGCTATCATTAAGTTAGTAGAACAACTTGGTGGTGAAGTTGTAAAGATAGCATTTTTAATGGAATTAAAAGGCTTAAATGGAAGAGAAAAATTGCAAGGTTACGATGTGGCTTCTGTTATTCAATATGATGGAAAATAAAATGTTTGGAAATTTATAGATTGGAAACACTATAAAATAATAATACAAAATATACTGGATAAGGGTCGGTGAGAGGATGGTAAAAGAGATGCAGAAAAAAAAGGGAAACGTAATTAAAAAGCCAATGGAAGATAAGTCATTAAGTACACCGGCAGATTTTACGGACCCTGCTGCGTTGTATCAGAAACTGCTTGACACAGTGTATGAGTATCGTCCGGGGACAGACATTTCCATGATTGAAAAGGCATATCGACTTGCTTTTGAATTACACAAGGAGCAAAAAAGAAAGTCTGGAGAACCGTATATTATTCATCCGCTTTGTGTTGCGATTATTTTAGCAGAATTAGAATTGGATAAGGAAACAATTGTAGCAGGAATTTTGCATGATGTAGTGGAAGATACTGCCTGTACGGTAGAAGAAGTTACAAAAGAATTTAATGCCGAAATTGCTTTATTAGTAGATGGAGTTACAAAGCTGACACAATTAAATTATGAATCGGATAAAGTAGAATTGCAAGCAGAAAATTTGAGAAAAATGTTTTTAGCTATGGCAAAAGATATTCGAGTTATTATGATTAAGTTAGCAGACCGTTTACACAATATGCGAACAATGCAATATCAAAAACCAGAAAAACAACAAGAAAAATCGAGAGAAACGATGGATATTTATGCTCCTTTGGCACAACGTCTTGGTATTTCTAAAATTAAGGTTGAGTTAGATGATTTGTCTTTATTTTATTTAGAGCCTGAAGTATATTCGGATTTAGAAGAAAAGATTGCTTTGCGTAAAACAGATAGAGAGGCCTTTGTATCAGATATTATTGATAAAGTAGCAGAAAAAGTTTCAGATGCAGGAATCGATGCACAGATAGATGGAAGAATAAAACATTTCTTTAGTATTTATAAAAAGATGAAAAATCAAAATAAAACACTAGACCAAATTTATGATTTGTTTGCAGTACGTGTTTTGGTAGAGGATATTAAAGATTGTTATGCTGTGCTTGGTCTTTTACATGAAATGTATATTCCACTTCCGGGACGTTTTAAAGATTATATTGCTATGCCAAAACCAAATATGTATCAGTCTTTGCATACAACATTGATTGGCAGTGATGGTACGCCTTTTGAAATACAAATTCGTACGTATGATATGCATAAAACAGCAGAATATGGTATTGCGGCTCATTGGAAATATAAAGAAGCACAAAATGGTATTAAATCTTCAGAAAATGAAGAGCAAAAGTTAGCATGGCTTCGGCAGATTTTAGAATGGCAAAAAGATATGTCCGATGGCAAAGAGTTTTTAAGTAATTTAAAAAATGACTTTGACTTGTTCTCTGAAAATGTATTTTGCTTTACTCCAACAGGTGATGTAAAAAATTTACGAGCTGGTTCTACGCCAATTGATTTTGCTTATGCAATTCATAGTGCTGTTGGTAATAAGATGGTAGGAGCAAGAGTCAATGGAAAACTTGTAAACATTGATTATGTACTTCAAAATGGAGATAGAGTAGAAATTTTAACTTCTCAAAATTCCAAAGGACCAAGTAGAGATTGGCTTGCTTTAGTAAAGACAACACAAGCAAAGAATAAAATCAATCAATGGTTTAAATCAGAATTAAAAGAAGATAATATTCAACATGGAAAAGATTTATTGATTGCTTATTGCAAAACAAAGGGAATTGCTCTGTCAGAACTTACCAAACAAGAATTTGTGGAAGTTTGTATGAGAAAATATGGTTTCCGTGATTGGGATGCCATTTTAGCAGCAGTTGGTCGAGGTGCTTTAAAAGAAGGTCAAATTATCAATCGTCTCTATGAAGAATATAGTAAAAAGAAGAAAAAAGAGATGAATGATGAGAAAATCATGGAGTCGATTCAAGAAGTCCGTGAGAATAAAATTCCAATTAGTGTTAAGGCAAAAAGTGGAATTATGGTACAAGGTATTGATGATGTGGCAGTTCATTTTTCCAAGTGTTGTTCTCCAGTACCGGGAGATGAAATTATTGGTTTTGTGACAAGAGGCAGGGGAGTATCTATTCATCGTACCGATTGTATCAACGTATTGAATGCACCAGAAGATGACCGTGTTCGTTTTATTCCAGCAGAATGGAATCAATTAGAAAAACGAGAAGACCTTTATTTTGCAGAAATCAATATTTTTACAAAAAATCGAAGTGGTGTCTTATTAGATATTACAAAGATTATGACAGAAAATAAAATAGATATTGCAAGTATCAATAGCCGTACAAGTAAGCAAGGAATTGTAACACTGACATTAGGTTTTGAAGTACATGGAACGGAACAACTTAGTAGTTTAATTGCTAAAATCAGAAGTGTAGAAAGTGTTATTGATGTAGTAAGAACAACTGGTTGAATAGGAAAGGGTGAGGGGCTGTTGCAGAATAGCTAAATGTCTTGTTTTGTTTTGCAACAGCCCCTTATTGTAAGTGATAATGTATTAGAAAAGTCTGTTAAATGAAAAAGGAAATGAAAATAGTATGGAAGTAAAACGTCTTGTTCTAGGTATGATTAGGACAAATTGTTATATTGTTTATACAAAGGATACAAAGAAAGCAGTAATTATAGACCCAGCCGCAGATTCTAAGCGGATTATAGAGGAAATTTCTGCTCTTTCGGTTGTGCCAGAAGCTGTACTTTTGACACATGGACATTTTGACCATATGTTGGCAGCAGATTCATTAAGAAAGGAATATCGTATTCCTATTTGTGTATTAGAAGAAGATGCACCATTGTTAGAAGATGCAGCAAAAAATTGTTCTTCTTTCTTTTTTACAGCGTATGTAACAAAAGCAGATAATTTGTTAAAAGATGGTCAAGTAATAGAGTTTTTAGATGGAAAATTACAAGTAATTGCAACACCAGGTCATACGATAGGAAGTTGTTGTTACTATGGAAAAGAAGAGGGATTGTTATTTTCAGGAGATACATTATTTCAAGGTAGTATTGGAAGAACAGATTTACCAACGGCAAAACCTTCTAAAATTCATACTTCGATTCGAGAAAAGTTATTTGTTCTTCCAGAGGATACGCTTGTATTAACAGGACATGGAGAAGAAACAACGATTGGCGAAGAAAAAATAAACAACCCTTATGTATGTTAGAGAGATAAAATATTATGTTTGAAATTAGAATGATAGGGGAGGATTATGAACAGGATATCCGTCCCCTTGTAAAGGCATTTTTTCCAGAGGAAGAACTTGTAATAGTGACTTCTTCGGAAGAGGAAAATAAAACAACAGATTATAGATTAGAGCTCCGTCTTTCGTCGGAGTGGTTTTTTTTGAAATTGTTAGTAAACGGAAAAGAATATATAGCACAAGAAGATTTTTCGATAAGAGAGCATGAGAACTATCAAGTAGTAGGTACACCAGACCGAAGAATGTATCGAAATTATTTACATCGAGAATTATATCACATGTTAGCAAAGGTAACAGGAAAGGAACTTCCTTGGGGAACACTGACAGGTGTTCGACCAACAAAACAAGTGTTAGACCGTTTGCAACAAAATGAATCAAAAGAAAGTATTGCAAATTATTTTAAAAAGGAGTATCTTTGTTCTGAAGAGAAGACAAATCTTTGCATTCAAGTAGCAAAGAAAGAACAATCTCTTTTGCAAGGAATTGATGATTCAGATAGTTATAGTGTTTATATTGGTATTCCATTTTGCCCAAGTATTTGTTTATACTGTTCCTTTAGTTCGTATTCCTTAAAGCAGTATGAAGCGTATATAGAACCGTATTTAGAAGCACTTTTTAAGGAAATAGAATACGCAGGTACTTGCTTTCCAAAGAAAAAATTAGTGAGTATTTATATCGGTGGCGGTACGCCAACGACATTAAATGCCGAGCAATTACAGAGGCTTCTTCGGAAAGTAAAAGAAACCTTTGACTTTTCTCATATAAGAGAGTGGACGGTAGAAGCAGGTAGACCAGATAGTATTACAAAAGAAAAATTAGTAGTGTTAAAGGAAGAAGGAGTTACTAGAATTTCTATCAACCCACAAAGTATGCAACAAAAGACGTTAGACTTAATCGGAAGAAAGCATACAGTAGAGCAGATTAAGCAAGCCTTTTGGTTAGCAAGGGAATGTGGACATGACAATATCAATATGGATTTAATTATTGGATTAACAGGAGAAAAAGCAGAGGATGTTTATGGAACGCTAGAACAACTAAAAGAATTGAATCCAGATAGTATTACGGTGCATACCTTAGCAATTAAACGAGCTGCTAGATTAAATGCGGAAATGGACCGTTATAAAGACCTTCGTTCCAAAGAAGCAGTTGAAATGATGACGTTATGTCAACAATTTATGAAAGAAAATGGATATGAACCATATTATTTGTATCGTCAAAAAAATATGGCAGAAAATTTAGAAAATATAGGATATGCTAGAATAGGAAAAGAAGGACTTTATAATGTACTTATTATGGAAGAACATCATACCATTTTAGCACTTGGAAGTGGTGGTTCGACTAAATTTAATTTTGTAGGTACTAATCGCTTAGAACGTGTGGAAAATGTAAAAAGTGTAAAGGATTATATTGAACGCATTGATGAAATGATAGAGAGAAAACAAACCTTCTTAGAACAGTATCGGGAGTTTCTCTAAAGAAGAAAGGAGTATCTGAAGTGGAACAAGCAGAAGTCTTGATAATGAATATTTTACGTTGGATGGATTTAGATGAGTTGATGGAAGAAGACTTATACGATGCGATTGACCATGGAGAATTAGTAGGACGATTAGCAAATATGATGTGCCTTCAACTAGGTTGTCCAATTGAGTTTCAACGAATCATTGTTCAAGCAGCGTATCTTCATGATATTGGTAAATTAAAATTAAGTAAAAATTTATATGGTCGTGATAAAAATGCACTTCAAATTGAGGAAGCAAAATATATGAGAATGCATGCAAAATTAGGGTCAGATATGTTACGGCAATGTGGATATTGTGAGGAAATTTGCCTAGCAGTATATCATCATCATGAAAATTATGACGGAAGCGGGTATCCAGAAAATTTAGAAGGAGAAAATATTCCACTTACTGCTAGAATTTTAAAAGTATGTGATGTATTTGCAGCATTGATATCAGACCGTCCTTATCGAAGAGGGTTTGAGATGGATAAGGCATTAGAATTAATGATAGAAGACCATAAAGTATTTGATATGAAAATCTTTTTAGAGTTTTTGAAGATTTATAATTCCAATGCATTTAAAAATATTGTGGAGTTTTCTAGACATATCAATTCAAAAAAGAGATATACACAAAAATAAAGGAGAGAAAGTTATGGCAGAGTCAATGAAAGGGTTAAAGAGAACCCATAGATGTACCGAACTGTCAAATGCAAATATTGGTGAGATAGTTACCGTAATGGGTTGGGTACAAAAAAGTAGAAATAAGGGCGGTATTATTTTTGTCGATTTAAGAGACCGTTCTGGTATTTTACAAGTTATTTTAGAAGAAGTAGATTGTGGAGCAGAAAATTTTGCAAAGGGCGAAAAGCTTCGTAGTGAATTTGTAATTGCTGTTGTTGGTGAAGTAACAAAGCGTTCAGGGGCAGTGAATGAAAATTTAGCAACGGGTGATATTGAAATTCGTGCAAAGGAACTTCGTGTGCTTTCCGAAGCAGAAGTTCCTCCATTCCCAATTGAAGAAAATTCTAAGACAAAAGATGATTTAAGATTAAAATATCGTTATTTAGACCTTCGACGTCCAGATTTACAGAGAAACTTAATTTTAAGAAGTAAAGTAGCAACAGCTGTAAGACAATTTTTAGCAGACGAAGGATTTTTAGAAATTGAAACTCCAATGCTGACTAAGAGTACACCAGAAGGAGCAAGAGATTATCTTGTACCAAGTCGTGTTCATCCAGGAAATTTTTATGCATTACCACAATCTCCGCAGTTATTTAAACAGCTTTTAATGTGTTCTGGTTATGACCGTTATTTCCAGATTGTAAAGTGTTTTAGAGATGAAGATTTACGTGCAGACAGACAGCCTGAATTTACACAAATCGATATGGAATTATCG
>CALAEX010000029.1 GCA_937891165.1 uncultured Lachnospiraceae bacterium
CCCTCAAGATTGAGGGGAACGGGGAGTTGATGTGTGCAAAGCACACTTTTTTATGCTCTGTTTTAAGGAGGATTCTTTTGATTACTTGTTTGCTAATTCAAAAGAAGGATACCAGTAGAAAGGAGGTTGCTAGGGTGATTGTTACACTAGAAGAAGCAATACAGTATTTATCTCCAGCTTTTTTTATTGCTAAAGTTGGAATATTAGTAATGGTAGTAATGATTATTTTTTCGCTTCTTTTCTATGCAGATGCAAGAAAAGAAATGAAAGAACTTTTAAAATTTTGTATGGAAAAGGTGAAAGTATTACTTTATTACTTATTTTAAAAGAAAGTTTTGAAGAAGAATATACGTAAGATAGGAGAAAAAGTTTTGAGTAGAACGTATATTATATGTTTTAGCGGTGGCTTATCTTCAGCATTATGTGCAATAGAAACAGTAAAAAGATATGGAAAAGAAAACTGTATTCTTTTGAACCATGATATTTCTTCAAAGGTAGAAGATGCCAGTGTGAAACGGTTTAAGCAGGAAGTTGCTTTGGCATTAGGTATGGAGATTACATATGCAAATGCTGAAAATTTTGAAGATCGTACACCAATTGCGATTGCATTAGAAAAAGGTGGATTTGCTTTTCAAAGAGGAAAAGAAATTTGTACATATGAGTTAAAAACAAAACCATTTTACGATTGGTTAAAATGTAATTTCCCAGTAGAAGAAGGAAAAATAAGAGAAGATGTGGTAATTGTATATGGATTTGGTGAACAGGAAAAAGAACGTATTCTTAGAAGACGAGATATTTTAATTCAAAAAGGATATCTTACAGCGTTTCCACTCAAGGAATGGAAACGAACGATTACGGATGTTTCAGAAATAGGAGTTAGAGAACCCGAAGTATATCATACATTTCTTCATGCAAATTGTGTGGGTTGTTTAAAAGCTGGTATGAGAAGTTGGTATGTAACCTATTGTTTGCGAAGAGATATTTTTAACGAAGCAATGGAGGCAGAAGAAAAATTGGGATATAGTATTTTAAAAAAGTGTTTTTTAAAAGATTTAGTTCCACTATTTAAAAATATGCAAGAAGTAGGAATGAGACCAACGGATCGTGGAACAGCTCAATCATTTTGGAAAGAAGCACATGCTATTGTTTCTGGACAATTGTCGGTATTTTCTTATTGTTCTATACATAAATAATAGTTAAATAAGGGTTGTATAAGAAAAGAGATGTAAAAAGTATCGAAGAAGATAATGTTACATCTCTTTTAACTTGATTAGATTAGGAATTTTTTTATTTTTAATATATTGTTGTAGTATATTAAAAAAGTTACCGTAATTTTTTTACGGAAAGCCTTGAGAATATACTGATATTTGAGTATAATAGAAAGAAAACTATTCTCTATAAAAGGATGTTGATGATTATGTTAAAACGATTTGAAGTAAAGAATTATAAGAACTTTAAAGAAAGAATTGTAATTGATTTTAGTAAAGTGGGAGGATATCAATTTAATTTGGAATGTATTACAAATCAATTACTTTCTAAAATGATAATTTATGGAAGAAATGCTAGTGGAAAAACAAATCTTGGAAATGCAATGTTTGATATAAAACAGAATTTATTTGGTCTGAACTTTCCTAGAGTAGAAAGTGGTAGTTATTTAAATGCAGATTCACAGGAAACGATAGCAGAATTTAAATATGTATTTCAGTTTGGAAAGGAAGAAGTAATATATCAATATCATAAAAGTTCAGTAGTAAAATTGTATGATGAAGAACTTTTGTTAGGTAACAAACAAATTTTTTTCTATAATTTTTGTAAAGAAGCAGGAAAATTTGAAAATTTGAGTTTATTAGGGGCAGATACGATTGTAATTGAGCGATATTTACAAGCAAGAAAGTCGGATGATGAAGAAGTAAAAAATGTAGAAACATTATCTTTTTTACGTTGGCTTATCAATAATACAGCATTACCTAATGATTCTGTTTTACTGAAATTAGATATGTATGTAAGAGGAATGACAGCAATTACGGTAGGGAATATTGTACCAAGTGTAAGAATTGCAACAAATAGTTTTTTTGTAGATAGATTAGAAGATACAGAAGAATTAGATAGGTTTGAAAATTTTTTAAATAAGATGGGAATTGAATGTAAATTAGCAGTAAGAAAATTACCGGATGGACAAAATCAATTGTATTTTAAGCATGATACATTAGTTCCATTTTTTGAAACAGCATCGAGTGGTACATTAGCATTAACAAATTTGTATCAGAAATTTGGATTAAAGAAAACAGTATCTATGTTATTTTTTGATGAGTTTGATGCCTTTTATCATTATGAAATGTCGGAAAACGTAGTAAAGTTTTTCAAAGAAAAATATGCAGAATGTCAGATTATTATGACAACTCATAACACGAATTTGATGACAAATCGGCTTATGCGTCCTGACTGTTTGATGATTTTATCAAGACAAGGAGTATTGACAGCATTATGTGATGCTACAGAACGGGAACTTAGAGAAGGTCATAATTTGGAGAAGATGTATATTAGCGGGGAATTTGAACAATATGAATGAGTTTAATTCAATAAAACCTAGAGTGAGAAATCGGACATTAATTATTGTAGAAGGAAATCACGAAAAAAATACTTTGTTTTATCTGCTGTTAAAATGTTTTCCAGAAATGAAAATAGAGATGGAAAATGTTTGGATTTATGGAACGAATATTTATCGGTTATATGATGATATTGTGAAAGAATATGGAGAACATTGGTATGAAGAAGATGTAGATTTACCATTTGTAATTAGTAAAAAGGAAAATAGAAATCCTCTTTGTTATAAGATAGATTTTACAAATATTATTTTAATTTTTGATTATGAACGACAAGATACTTACTTTTCTGAGGGGAAAATAGTAAAAATGCAACAATATTTTTCAGATGCTACAGATGTAGGGCGTTTGTATATTAATTATCCAATGATTGAATCTTATCAACATTTAGAATCATTGCCAGACCCAACCTATGTAGAGCGATGGATTCTAGCAAATTTTGAAAGAGGAAGTTGGTATAAAAATCAGGTAAAAGAAACGATAGTTGCTGAATATGTAGATTTTCCTAAGAAAATATCGAAACTTTTAATGGATAACTTTAAAGTAACAGAAGAAGAAAAATGTAAACAATGTGTCAATGCATTATTAGAGATATCTGAGAAAGAAGCATTAGAAAATAAAATAGAACTTATATTGCAAAGTAATATGCAAGAATCCGAATTGAAAACAGCAAAATATCGAATGGTGTATTTAATTAACAAAATAGGATATGCATCTAAAAATATGTCTTATTGGCAACATATTAGAATAATGTTTCAAGAAATTATTCGACATAATATTTGTAAAGCATATAAGTTACAAGAAGGGAAGTATGAGATTACCGAGTCAAAATATAGAGAATGTTTTAATGAGTTAGACTTTATAAAAATACTACTGTATCAAAATAAAGAAAGTAGAGAAATAAATAATGGGCGAATATGGGTTTTGAATACCTCAGTATTATTTGTAGCAGAGTATAATTTTGCACTAATAGAAAAATAAGAAGGAAATTATGTATTCGATTGTATTAAAATAGGAAAGTAGTAGAATATTGTTTTAGAAAAAAGTAAGAAAGAGGTTATGTGTATCATGTTTGAAACAAAAATAAGAATTCCTGTAGGAATTGAAAGTTTCAAAAAAATACGAAATACCAATTGTTATTATATTGACAAAACAATGTTTATTGCAGAACTGTTAGATAAGAGTTTTTCTATCAATTTAATTACTCGTCCAAGACGATTTGGAAAAACTTTAATGATGAGTATGTTGGAACATTTTTTTGATATTCGTAAAGATAGCAAGGTTCTTTTTGAAAGTCTACAAATTTCTCATAATAAAGAGTTATGTGATGTATGGATGAATCAGCATCCTGTGTTATTTTTAACATTGAAAGATGTTGCTAGAATGGAATTTGAAAAGTCATATGCTCAACTTCATATGTTACTATCTGATTTATGTAAAAGACATTCTTATTTATTGGAGAGTGAAAACGTAGAGGAAGATGATAAGAAAAGACTTTATCGTTTTATTAGATGTGAAGCGAATGAAACGGAATTAGAAAATAGTTTATTTCTTTTAATGCGTATGATGTATCAACATTATGGCAAGCCAGTTATTTTATTGATTGACGAATATGATGTACCATTTGCAAAAGCAAAGGAATATGGATATTATGAAAAAATGTTGGATGTCATTTGTGGTATGATGAGTACAGCATTAAAGACAAATTCTTATTTAAATTTTGCTGTGATTACAGGGTGTTTGCGTATTGCCAAAGAAAGTATTTTTATTGGCACAAATCATTTTTTAAATAGTTCTATTGATGGAGAGAGTTATATGAACTCTTTTGGCTTTACAGAAGAAGAAGTAGCGAAACTGTTACAAGAGGTTCATTTAGAAACTCATTTTCAGAAGATAAAAGAGTGGTATGATGGATATCATTTTGGTATATATGATATTTATTGTCCTTGGGATGTCGTAAATCATGTTTCTGTTTTAATGGAAAATCCAAATCGAGAACCAAAAAATTATTGGAAGGATACGAGTCATAATAATATTATTCGTAATTTTATTGGAAATCCGAATGTTCAAGTAAATGAAAAGTTTGAATTATTATTATCTGGTGATAGTGTTGCTGTTCATATAAAGGATGATTTACCTTATGATTTTGAACATTCTACAGAGGATAATTTTTGGAGTATTTTATATCTTACAGGGTATTTAACAAAAGTACGAAACGATACAGAAAATGGAGTGACACATTTAATTATTCCGAACGAAGAAGTAAAGACGATTTTTACCGATACGATTGTAGAATGGTTTAAAGATACTATGAGAAGTTCGAATCGCACTTCCTTGATGGATAGTTTATGGTCAGGAAAAGAAGAAGAAGCATCGAGTATTATTTCTAAAATACTTCGCCAAACGATTAGTTATCATAATTATAAAGAAGATTATTATCATGCGTTTCTTGCTGGAATTTTTGTAGGTATTGGTTATCCTGTAGAAAGTGATAGAGAACATGGCGAAGGACGACCTGATATTGTAGTAAAAGATATCGTAAACCAACGAGTGATTATTATGGAAGCAAAGCATTCTCAAAATGTAAATAATATGCAAACGGATTGTTTGAAAGCTGTAAATCAAATTGCAGTGAAAAAATATATTGAGGATTTTTTGGATGATTATGATACAGTGGTATGTTATGGTATTTCGTTTTTTAGGAAACGGTGTTTGGTGAAAAGAATTGACCTTACTAGAGAAGGGGTAGAAGAATATAAGAAATAAACTTTATAAAAAATGAGATAATTCCTTTTATTATTTATTTTTATCTATTCCCGAAAAGTAAGAGAATATATTCAATCAAGGAATACTTGGTTGAGAAAAATAATATTGGATTATATATGAATTTATTATTGGAAATTCATATTAATAATTTGTATCCTATTTTAGTGATTTTAATATAAAATTAACCTTTTTTGGTTAATTATATTGATATTTAACCTTTTTTGGTGTAATACAAATATAATAATATGTAATGAGGAAAAGACATATGTATTGTGTAATAATTGGAATATTATACGTTCAGAATTGTTAGAACAAACGAAAAGAAGTAGCAAAAGCAATCAATTGCGTATTGGAGTATATAAATATTAAGTATGAAAATAATTTTTTGGTTGATTTTTTTTATTTAGATGTGGTAGTCTTTTTCCATAAAGTTTTTTATTTTTAATGTAAAACTGGTATTATCAGTACTATATTTTTTGACAGAAAGTAATAAAATTGCAGTTCTGTTCCATAGATTTTATGGAATAGAACTGTTTTTTTGTATACTAGGAAAGTTCTATTTTGTATACTAGGAAAGTTCTATTTT
>CALAEX010000030.1 GCA_937891165.1 uncultured Lachnospiraceae bacterium
ATTTAAGTCTATACCATCCGTTTTTATTATTCAAGCTAACCCCTGAACAGTAACATTTGTTTTGTTGAGATTATTATATAACGATAGCGTTATAAGTTCAATATCGGAAAAGTGTATAAAAATATAACGATAACGTTATATAAAATAGACAAAAAAATAGAGTGCAATTATAAGCACTCTAAAAAGTTAATTATTATCATTATTTTCTAATTTCTCATTTACTGCCGATACAATAAAACCATTTACAGTTTCGCCAGTAGCTTGAATCCGTTCTTTTGTTCCTTTTGGAAATCTAACAAGCACTTTATCATAGTTTTCTTTTTCATATTTTGCGGTTGCTTTCATTTGTGCTTCAGATACTTTCTTTTTTTCTTCCATATTATACCCCACGTTTCAAAAGCTGTATTTACAATATAACGATAGCATAAAGGAATTTTTTTGTCAATATAACGATAACGTTATGCAAAATGAACAAATATGGTATAGTGATATCGTTATATATCTGTTTCTTTTTCCGATATTTACAATATAACGATATCGTTATATAATTGACTCAACAAAGAACAAAAGCAACCGACTTAGCCGAAAGCGGTCACAAATCAATTATCTTGTACCTGTGAGGGAAAGAAGAGTACCAATAGTCACGCAAAAGAAATTGAGGTTGCTACCTATTAAAAGAAAAAGAGAAACGCTTATGTGTATCACATTAGAAGAAATGAATAAAACGATGGCAGAAATTAAAGAGTGGGAACGAATTAAGGAACAGGCAGAAGATAACATCACTGGACTTAAAGCAATGGTTATTGAGTTCTTAAAAGAAAATGAAGCAACTTGTAAAACTACTAATGATAAAGGAAAAGAAATTCTTCGTTTTGTCGGCAACGTTCACAAAGCTACACTTTCAGAGCAGGAACGAGAGACAGTAGATAAAGCAGAAGTTAAGAAAATTCTTAGTGCAGATGATTATTTGAAAGTCAGCAAAGTTAGTACTTATGCAGTTGTAAGAATTAATTAAGAGGGTGGAGCAATCCACCCAATACCAAACAAGAGGAGATTCGGAAATGTACATAAGTTATGAAGAAGGAAGTGAGGGTGTTTATACCTTAGAAGAAATGCAAGTGTTATATATTGTAGAAGTAAATAAAAGAGAATATCCAGATTTTGAGTGTTGGTTATATGACATGCTCAAAAGCGGAGTATTTGAAGAAATCAAATAAACGGAGGTCAAAACAGATGCAGAAAGTTAAAACATTTACAAAGGCAGACAACGGCAAATTATCAAAAGTTATTGAATACGAGACAGGAGCAAAGGTTGAAATTCCTATAAATAAAGATGGTTCTGTAAAATTCTTTGATGATAACAAACTGAAAAAGGCGGTAAAACCACATGAAAAAATACATAGTTGAGTATTTAGAAAACGGCATTACCTACACAATGGTAACTTTTACAGATTTTACAATGGCGATTGCATTTTACAACAGAATCCGTAGAAGAGAGTGGGCGAGATTATCTTAAGTAATTAAATGGGTGAATGGTTCTTGTGTGGGTTCGAGTCCTGCACACCCAATCGGCAGAAGTGCCACAATAACAAATCAAAAAAAATCAATGAAAGGTAGGTAATCAACCTATGAAAAGAAACAAAATCAATAATCTTGGAACTATCAACGTTGAGAGTTTAGAAGTATCTAACGGACAAATGGAAGTATTTATACCTGTTGAATTAATAAGTGATGAACTTGACGTAGTACTGGAAAAGTGTGTGAAAGATTTTAAAGAACACCATCCAGAAGTGGAAACACCTTGCTTTAATCTTCGTTTAGTATTTTCGTTTGGATATGCAAATCCAGAATTTGAATTATTGGTAGTTATGTTTGATGAAGCATCAGAGGATAAATTTGAAGAGTATGACAGTTGCTTTATTGGAGATGTTGAGTTGTCTGAGGAGCAGACAAAGCAAATTAAAAAGGTTATGTGGGACAAGCTGGGCGAAACACTCTTTAATCTGTAGGCAGTAGCAACAATCAATTACATAGGGGAACGGTTTCAAAGTTCCCCTAAATCATTCAAAGATAAGGAGGTTTTAACTATGAAGAATAGAACAATGACAACAAATATCGGAACAATTAACCTTGCAGAATTGGATTTAGTAGAGGATAGCTTGGAAGTATTTATTCCTATCGTTGCAGTATCGGACAATCTGAAAGCAACCATTGAGGAAAATGTACAGAGAGCCAAAGCGGAATATCAGAAGGAATTTTTGGATTGCAGAGGTAAGAAGTGGAGCGATGCAGGAATCGTTATGATGTATCAAAGTTTACATATCACGGTCAAGGGAAAGGCTTTTAACTATGAATTATGTTTTGACTTTGAAGATAAGGAAAACAGTTTGATTTATGCAGGATTTAATCTTGAGGTGGATTTGTCGGAGCATACTGAGGAATTAAAGAAGTTGGTTATTAAGGCTATGATTGACAAGTTTTTCTAATCAAAGGTATCAAAAGGAAGGTTGTTATTATTGGCAATCTTCCTAATAAAAAGAAAAGCGGAGGTTTTAGTTATGATTAGAACGTTTATTACAGAAAAAGAAAAGTGGAACGAATTAATACAGATTGATACAGAAAGCGGAAAAGTAAAAATCCATTCAGTAGATAAAGAAATGGGTTTTCCTTTTTCTGAATATTATACAACAGTTGCAGAAATGGGTTATAAATCCATCAAAGATGCTGTTAAACGTTTTAAAGAAAATCATGAAAAAGAAGTGGAAACAGATAGACAGACAGCAAAAGAAATTACAGGATTGCTTAAATTAGCAAAATTTAGAGCAGACCACAACAAACACACTTATATGATTTTGAAGGATGGCACAAAGCACAATGATATTGTGGAACGCTTAAAGGCTTACGGAATGGAAGAAGCTGAAGCAGTAAAAAGAATAGATTATTTTATTAATCACGGCTTAGAACGTCATAATGTTAAAGTTACATATTCCAATAATGATACAGTTGAAACGACATAAATGGAACGATTGAAGAAATAGAAAATTATTATAGAATCGGTGCAGTTTTTAATCTTGAAATTGTTTCGGATAACCTACAAGTTACAAAGTTAGAATTTATTTTTTGATATAGGAGGTACACCAAAATGAAAACAATAATAATCATCCCAGCACACAACGGAGTCACAGTTATAGACACAAGACCAGAAGCGGAAATCTGCTACAACAACATGAAATATGCAGAGGAACGCTATTATAAAAGGCAGCAACGCAAACAGCGGAAACCATTATATATGTTGTTATGTTTATTAGGTTTCATTTAATAATCAGGGTGTGCCGATTAAGTCGGGGAAAATTCAGTTTTTTGCACTCTATCGACCTTTTTGTAGAGGTTAATAATTGGAATAGAAAGGACGTGTTTATATGTCAAATATCAGAAAAATCACAGAGCATACATATAGCAGTCATATTTATATGAAATTAGAGATTGACAGGAAAGAATATGAAGTCACTTGTTATTGCGGTGTTGATTGCTCATGGAATCATTTCAAAACGTCAGCAGATGGAACAGAAGACAGAGAAAAGGTTATTCAGGCTTTTAAGGCTTTATATTAAAGAGAGGTTTATATTATGGATAAAAAATTAAAGGAAATGATTAAAATTGCAATGTATGTTGCAACAAAAATTGATGGATATAATCAGACAATTATTTTGGATAATGATGGAACATATAGTTTTACGAGAAGCTGTAAAGGTTGCTGTCCTAAATGGTTTGGAAAAATAATCGGAGAAGTGGTTACATATTGGGAAAATGGAATTTTAAAAGCGAAATATATATCCGTTTAACAGGGTAAAAAATAAAAATGGAGTTGATACAATGGCAATAGTTATAATGAATGACAATAAGTGTTATATAAAACTTACTGAGACAGGTGGTATCAAGAAAACACAAAACATAGCAGAAGCGAAAGAATTTGAAACGCTGGACAATGCAGTTAAAGTATTAATCAAAGCACCTAGTAAAACAAAAAACTTCTATGTTTATGATACGGAAACACAGAAAACGTGTTATGGAAAAGATAATAGGAAGAAAGTCAAAAGAAGAACATATTCACAGGATACACGGCAGTTGATTTATAAACTTGCAAACGGGCGGTGTGAATTGTGTGGAAGAAAGATTCTATTTGACGATAGGACAATTGACCATATTAAGCCGTTGTCAATGGGCGGTGAGGATAATATAGAAAATATACAGTGTACATGTCACACATGCAATTTGTTTAAAGGGAATATTCTTCCAGAGGATAGTGTGAAAGAAAATAGAGAAAAACCATAGAAAGGCACACTTCACCAAGCTGTCTGAAACAGGCAACTTTTTGGAGTCGTATTAAGAAAAAA
>CALAEX010000031.1 GCA_937891165.1 uncultured Lachnospiraceae bacterium
AATCAGGATTGGGTGTTGTTGGAAATATCTCTCCACTTCCAAAGCTTGAATTTCTTCGTAATCTCAAAGAAATTTTTAAGGTCAAATCCTTACGTTTCAGTTCACAATCACCACAACTGGTGATTCGAAGAGTTGCAATATGTGGTGGAGCCGGCATTTCTCTAATCAATGCTGCAAAAAATGCAAATGCCGATGTAATTGTTACGGGAGATGTTAAATATCATGACTTTACTACACATGCCAACGATATTCTAATTGCAGATATCGGACATTATGAGAGCGAACTTTGTACAAAGAAGATTTTTTCGCGTATAATTCGAGAAAAATTTCCTAACTTTGTAACCTATTTTGCAGAAACAGAAAAAAATCCGATAAATTATTTATAAATACGACATACATAACAAACATATATACAAAAATTATAGTTATCTATATGGCAACAGAAAAAAAAACAGAAAAAGATCGCAATGTAGAAGAACGCCTTAAAGCACTCTACCAACTTCAATCACTACTTTCAGAGATTGACAGAATCAAAGCACTTCGAGGAGAACTACCAAACGAAGTGAAAGACCTTGAAGACGAAATCGTGCGTTTCCAAACAAGAATTCAAAAACACAAGGACGAAATCGCCGAACTCAAAAAAATGGTCTCAAAGAAAAATGCTGAAATAAAAGACCGTCAAGCCAAAATAGCAAAATATCAAAGTCAACAAGACAATGTTCGCAACAATAGAGAATACGACTTCTTAAATAAAGAAATTGAATTCGAAGGGCTTGAAATTGAATTAGCAGAAAAGAATATTCGTGATTACAATCGAAGCCAAGAGAACAAAACACAAGAAATAGCTCAAGCACAGGAATCACTTGCAGATCAAGAGCATATCTTAGCTGAGAAAAAAGCAGAACTCGAAGAAATCGTATCAGAAACAAAACAAAAAGAAGAAAGCATTCGTGAAGAAGCTAAATCTCTTGAGCCTCTTATTGACGCATACACACTTGCCGCATTCAAACGTATTCGCAAAAATGCACGAAACGGATTAGGCATCGTAACTGTGCAACGTAATGCATGTGGTGGTTGTTTCAATAGAATTCCACCTCAACGTCAACTAGAAATCAAAATGCACAAAAAAATCATTGTTTGTGAATATTGCGGACGAATTCTCATAGATGGTATTCTTGCCGGAATAGAAGACATTCCGGTAGCCGCTCCAGTAAAAAGAGGACGTAAACCACAACAATAACAACCGACATAACAGCGGTTAAAGCGATCTTGTTTGTTATAATGCTTTGAGGACTATCTTTTCACGAAGATAGACTCCGGCAAAAGCATCAACGAACTCGGGGAAACAACGACTCTGCATAAGAGAAATGTTTTGCCCGAGTTTGTTATGTCTACACATCAACATAAATAAAACCTTATCAACACCACAGAATCACAGAAAATAAGATTAATTTTTTGATATTTGCTTGTATTTTCTTAACTTCGCATAAATTTTCAATAAAACAACCAAAAGATGAACGAATTAGCAACCAAATATGATCCGACTGAAGTCGAAAACAAATGGTATCAATATTGGATATCAAATAACCTTTTTCATTCAGAACCTGACGATAGAGAACCATATACGATAGTAATTCCGCCACCGAATGTTACCGGTGTGCTGCATATGGGACATATGCTCAATAACACAATCCAAGATATTCTTATTCGCAGAGCAAGAATGGAAGGGAAGAATGCTCTTTGGGTACCTGGCACAGACCATGCATCTATATCGACAGAAGCCAAAGTGGTTGCTAAGCTCGCTGCCGAAGGAATCAAAAAAACAGACCTTACGCGAGAAGAGTTTCTAAAACATGCGTGGGAATGGACTCACAAATATGGAGGCATAATACTCGAGCAATTAAAGAAACTTGGTTCTTCTTGTGATTGGGAGAGAGAGCGTTTTACAATGGACGAGGGCTGTAATGCAGCAGTAGAGGAAGTATTTTGTAAAATGCATCATAAAGGTTTAATTTATAAAGGCTCTCGTATTATTAACTGGTGTCCTGTTTGTCATACTTCCATTTCAGATGCAGAAGTAGTATATGAAGAACAGGCAGGTCATTTTTGGCATATTAAGTATCCAGTGGTTGGCAGTGATGAATTTTTAATGTTTGCTACAACAAGACCAGAAACTATGCTTGGGGATACTGCAGTAGCAGTGCATCCAGAAGATGAACGTTATGCACATTTAGTTGGTAAGATGGTAAAAGTTCCTTTTGTAGATAGAGAAATTCCAATTATTGCGGATTCTTATGTAGAAAAGGATTTTGGTACAGGTGTTGTTAAAATTACTCCTGCTCATGACCCAAATGACTATGAAGTAGGAAAGCGTCATAATCTAAAAGAAATCAATGTAATGAATGACGATGCTACGATTAATGCAAATGGTGGAAAATTTGAAGGTATGGACCGTTATGAAGCAAGAAAACAGATTGTAGCAGAATTAGAGCAAATGGGTCTATTAGTAAAGATTGAAGATTATAGTCATAATGTAGGTACACATGACCGTTGTAAGACAACAGTAGAGCCAATGATTAAACCACAATGGTTTGTAAAGATGGACGAATTAATTAAACCAGCAGTAGAAGCAGTAAAAAGTAAGGAAATTACATTGATTCCAGAACGTATGGAAAAGACATATTTTAACTGGACAGACAATATTCGTGACTGGTGTATTTCTAGACAATTATGGTGGGGTCATAGAATTCCAGCTTACTATTGTCAGAAATGTGGAGAAGTTATTGTTGCAAAGACAAAAGATGCTCCAAAAGTATGTCCAAAATGTGGTTGTGAACATTTAGAACAAGACCCGGATACATTAGATACTTGGTTTTCTTCTGCTTTATGGCCATTTTCTACACTTGGTTGGCCAGAAAAAACGAAGGAATTGGAATATTTTTATCCAACCGATGTATTAGTAACAGGATATGATATTATTTTCTTTTGGGTAATTCGTATGATTTTCTCTGGTTATGAGCATACACAGAAAAAGCCATTCCATACCGTATTATTCCATGGTTTAGTACGTGACAGTTTAGGAAGAAAGATGAGTAAATCTCTTGGCAATGGTATTGACCCATTAGAAGTAATCGATAAGTATGGTGCAGATGCTCTTAGATTTACGTTAATTACTGGTAATGCTCCAGGTAATGATATGCGTTTTTACTGGGAAAGAGTAGAAGCAAGCAGAAACTTTGCAAATAAAGTATGGAATGCTTCTCGTTTTATTATGATGAATATGGACCAAATGGCAGAAGCAGGTCTTAACTATAATGCAAAAGAAGTGGCAAAAGAAACATTAGAAGATGCGGACTGCTGGATTTTATCTCGTTTTAATACTGTAGTAAAAGAAGTAACAGACAATATGGAAAGTTTTGAACTTGGTGTAGCAGCACAAAAAATTTATGATTTTATTTATGATGATTTATGTGACTGGTATATTGAAATGGTAAAACCTCGTTTGTATGGAGAAAATGCTTCTTCCAAAGAATCTGCTATGTGGACACTTCGCTTTGTATTAACAGGAGCATTAAAGATGTTGCATCCATATATGCCATTTGTAACAGAAGAAATTTTCTGTACGTTAAAAGAAGCAGAAGGCACATTAGAAGAAAATGAATCGATTATGATTTCTGACTGGCCAGTATATAGCACAGAATATGAATTTAAAGAAAAAGAAACCGCTGTAGAAATGATAAAAGAAGCTGTAAAAGGAATCCGCAATGTTCGTACACAGATGAATGTTCCTCCAAGCAGAAAAGCTACCGTTTATGTAGTATCATCAGAAGAAACAGTTCGTACTACATTTGAAGGAAGTAAAGTATTTTTTGCAACACTTGGCGGTGCAAGTGAAGTGTTAATTCAAGAAGATAAAACAGGTATTGCAGAAGATGCTGTTTCCGCAGTGCTTCCACAGGCAGTTATCTATATTCCATTCTCTGATTTAGTAGATATTGAAAAAGAGATTGAACGTTTGAATAAGGAGAAGAAACGTTTAGCAGGAGAAATTAAACGTGGCGAAGGTATGCTCTCAAATGCAAACTTTGTAGCAAAAGCTCCAGAAGCAAAGATTGCAGAGGAACGTGCTAAATTAGAAAATTATAAGAATATGATGGCTCAAGTGGAAGAAAGATTAGGGGCACTTGTAAAATAAATTTATATTAAAAATAATAAGTGAAACATCTTGTATTTTTTATATCTAGTAGGACACGCTCTCGCTCGTGGCGAAACGGAGCAGTACTAGGCTCTGAAATACCTCGCCAAGGACTGCCGTTTCTTAACGGTCCTTCTTAGATATAAAAAATACAAGGATGTTGCTAAGATATTGAATTTATGAAGGAAAAAACTTTTCTATCCTATAATTTTATGACGAATTTTCAGAGATTATGCGGTGAAAAATGGAAAAGTCGTATGTTTTTACTTGATTTTTAAAAGTAAGAAAGATAAGATAGTAATATATGGAAAAGGGAAAAAAGGAGAAAACATGATTAATTACGAAGAAGAACTTGCAAAATTTCAACCTTGTTTAGAAATTGATGAGGCAGAGGATGCAATATTACATAATGATTTAACTGACATCTCCGATATTATTGAAACTATTCTCAAATCGGGCAAATAAAAGGAACGAGGGTAAGAAAGTATGAATTGTCCAAAGTGTGGTCGTAAGATTACAAAACGGCGAAATCGCTGTGAAGTCTGTGGACAGGATATCAGCATTTATGCACGGTTAGAGCGTATTTCTAATACTTTTTATAATAAAGGATTAGAAAGGGCAAAGGTGAGAAATTTAACTGGTGCAGTAGATGTGTTGAAAAAAAGTCTAGAGATTAACAAGGAAAACACAGATGCTAGAAATTTGCTTGGATTGATTTATTTTGAAATGGGAGAAGTAGTTGCCGCTTTGAGTGAGTGGGTCATTAGTGTAAATCTTTGTCCGAAAAATAATGAGGCAGAATATTTTTTAACAAAGATGCAAGCAGATAATTCTGCATTTGATGCTATGAATCAAGCAATTAAAAAGTATAATATTGCACTTGCAAATGCAAAAAGAAATGATAATGATTTAGCAATTTTACAGTTAAAACGAGCTATTAGTACAAATCCTAAATTTATCCGAGCATTGTTACTTTTGGCATTGATTTATTTAAAGAATTCGGAATATGAAAAGGCAAAAAGATGTCTTGTGAAAGTACAAAAAATAGATGTGGCGAATGTCATGGCGTTGCGCTATTTAGAAGAAATTCGGTTACATACGCAGACAGGAACATTAGCTTCTCAAGAAAATAAAAAAGAATTAGAAGATTCGATAGCTTCTAAAATTGTTCCGCTTGGTTCTTATAAAGAGGACAAGCCAAATTTTATGGCGTTTATTACTTTTTTTGTTGGTATTTTAATTGGAGTTGTTGTGATTTATTATATGGCAGTTCCTAATATTAGAAAAACAATTGTAGAAGAATACAATCAAAAGGAAAGAGATTATAGTTCGGTACTTAGTGCGAAGGATGTTAAAATTTCTTCGTTAGAAAGTAATATTCGTATTTTAGAAACAAAGATTGAAGATTTAGAAAGAACAATTCGTTTAGGGGAAAATTATAATATAACAGATTATGAACCACTGATTGAATTATTATGTGAGTATCAAGAATTTTTAATGATAGAAGAACCAACCCAAGAGCAGTTAGAAGTGCTAACAGATACTATTTCTGCTTTTGATATGTCAGAAATTACGAATACATCTGCAATTTCCTTATATGAAGATATGTTGCAGGATATGGGAGAAAAAACAGCAGCTTATTATGTAGAACAAGGCATGCCTTTATATACAAGGAAAAAACAAGAAGATGCTTTACCATTATTTGAGGTTGCTTATAAATATGCACCACATGATCCGGAAATTGTATATCATTTAGCTAGAATTTATCATAGTCTTGGTGATTTAGAACAAGCAAAAGAATTATATCAAATTTTGATAGAGGAACATCAGGATTCTACAAGAAGTCAAGAAGCCAAAACATATCTTGGTTATATTGAAGGACAATAAGAACATAAGAGAAAAGACAAGAGTCTAAAGAAGAAATTCTTTAGGCTTTTTTATTTACTAGGAAAGACCTTGTTAAATTAACGTAGAAAAGTAATAAAAATCTTTCCTGGTAAATAAAAAATGCTCCGCAGGATTGCACTGCGGCAGAAAAGAAGATATCGCTAAAGCGACCTGCCGCAGGCAGAGAATTTCGCAAGCGAAATTCTTTTTACATGTTAGCCAGAAAAAGAAAGGATGGGATGTATGGTGAGAATGGAAGCAGAAAGAGAAGACAAAAATAGGTTTGAATTGGATGGAAGAACGATGATAATTCATTTAGGAGAGGATTTAGACCATCATAATGCAATGTATATTCGAGAATTAACGGATACTTACTTGGAAAAGTACGCAATAAAACGTATTTTATTTGATTTTAGTGGTGTAGAATTTATGGATAGTTCTGGAATTGGAGTTGTAATGGGAAGATATAAACAAATGAGTTATGTAGGTGGAGAAGTTTATGTCTGGGGTGTTGGTAAAACAGTAGACCGTATTTTTCAGATGTCAGGATTATATAAGTTAGTCAAGTATTGGGAGGGAAAGCAAGATGCAGAATTTATGTGAAATGAGCTTTTTAGCAATATCAGAAAATGAGGCATTTGCACGAATGGTTGCTTCAGCATTTGTAATGCAATTAAATCCTACAATGGAAGAAGTAGCAGATATTAAAACAGCAATTTCAGAAGCAGTAACAAATGCTATTTTACATGGCTATAATTTAGATAAGACAAGTATGGTACATATGCGTTGTGAGCGAGAAGGAAATTGTCTTACCTTTCAAATTTCAGATGAAGGGGCAGGAATGGAAAATGTTGCTCTTGCGATGCAACCATTGTATACATCAAAACCAGAATTAGAACGTTCTGGTATGGGCTTTTCTTTTATGGAAGCATTTATGGATTCTTTGGAAGTGGAATCCGAAGTAGGAAAGGGAACAGTAGTAAAAATGAAAAAATGGATTAATACAGAGTTAGAAGAATAGGAGGCGAATATGGATACCCAGTTACTTATCCGAAAAGCACAAGAAGGGGATAAAGTGGCAAGGGAACAAGTGATAAATGAAAATGTTGGGCTAGTGTGGAGTATTGTAAAACGATTTTTGGGAAGAGGACAAGATGCAGACGATTTATTTCAAATTGGAGTGATTGGACTAATGAAAGCGGTGGATAAATTTGATTTATCTTATGATGTGATGTTTTCTACTTATGCTGTGCCTATGATTGCAGGGGAAATTAAACGATTTTTAAGAGATAATAATAGTTTAATTAAAATGAGTCGTTCTGTAAAAGAAAATGGATGGAAAATTAAAGTAGCAAAAGAAAAATTATCGTATGAACTTGGTAGAGATGCAACAATGGAGGAATTAGCAGTGGCAACAGAACTGACTGTAGAAGATGTGATGACTGCATTAGAAGCAAATAGTGAAGTAGAGTCAATTTATAAAACAGTATACCAAGGAGAAGGAAATGAAATTTATTTAGTAGACCGTATTCCAGAAGAAAAAAACGAAACAGAACAGTTAATTAATCGTATGACAGTAGAGCAATTGTTAGATAATTTAAGTGAAGAGGAACGGACATTGATTACTTCTCGTTATTTTGAAGATAAAACACAAGTAGAAACAGCAGGAATTCTTGGTATTAGTCAAGTACAAGTAAGTCGTTTAGAAAAAAAGATTCTATTAAAAATGAGAAAAAATATACAAAGTTAGAATAAAGAAACAAAATTTGCGGATACTAACAAAAATGTAATTTGTAAAAAATTTGGAAAGGTGTGTGAGAATGTGTCCGCAAAACAAAGAGCAATGGTACTAGCTGCTATTGTAGGGATTCTTTTAGTGGCAGCAGGATTGCTGTTTTATTCCATAACACAGGTTCAGAGTTATGATGGAATTTTTGTTAGTGGAGTAAGGCAGGTGTGGTACTAAATGCATACGGTCTACATTAAAACAGAATTAAGTACAATTGTATCAAATAAAAGAGTTACCATAGGAGATGTATGTCAAGTATATTGTTATGAAGAAACTTTAGCAAAAGAGGTTAGAAATTTAGAATTGTTTCGTATTGAAAAACAAGAAAAACAAAAGATTTCAGTATCTGCTCTTTATTTGGTGCGATATATTTCAGATAGAAAACCTGGAATTTTAGTTATCAATCTTGGGGAATCCGATTTTTTAATTGAATATAGACCACCAGAACCAGAGAAAAAATGGTTAGAAATTTTAAAGGCAGGATTGGTAGGGGTGATTGTATTTTTTGGTTCTGCTTTTACGATTATGACATTTAATGAAGATGCAAATGTATCAGAAATCTTTGAAAAAATTTATAAAAATATTGCAGAGATGCCAGAGGGAAATGGATGGTTAGAAGTTTCGTATGCGGTTGGGTTACCACTTGGAATTCTTCTATTTTTTAATCATTTTGCCTCGGCAAAGCTTAGTAATGACCCAACGCCATTACAGATTCAAATGCGACAGTATGAACAGCAAGAAGATACGACAATTATTGAAGATGCGGCTAGGAAAGGGGAACGGCTAGAATGAATTGGTTCGAAAACCTTATCTTTTTGTTGACAGGATTTGGTGGAGGTATTTTAGTTGCAGGAGGACTATTTGCTTTTCTTGCTTTAGTGGGTGTCATAACAAGATTGGCAGCAGGAACAAAAACAGCAAAATTTTTACTGTTTTATGAAGATATGTCATTACTTGGAGCAACTGTTGGTAATATTGCTTATCTTTATGATATTGGAATTCCTGTAGGTAGAGTTGGATTTTTGCTCTATGGACTTGGGGCAGGTATTTTTACAGGATGTTTGGCGGCTGCATTAGCAGAAGTAGTAAAAATGATGCCTGTATTGAGTGAAAGATTGAATTTAAAGCGAGGAATGACAATACTTATGGTTATTTTTGCTTTTGGAAAAATGGTGGGTGCATTGATAGATTTACTAGGATAACGTATGGGAAGGAGAAACTATGGGGGATTTACAAGAACCAGTAACTGCAAAGAAGGTAATACAGGCAAAAGATGAACAAGAACAGGCAAAACGATATAATCAATATGTAGAGGAAAAAACACCAAAGCCTGATTTACTAAAAGATATGTTTTATGCGTTTTTAGTAGGTGGTGCTATTTGCACTATAGGACAATTATTGACTAATTTTTATTTGTCAAGAGGAATAGAGGAAGAAGCAGCGGCATCTTTTACTACGTTATCTTTAGTTTTATTGTCTGTTATTTTCACAGGGTTTAATTTGTATCAAAAGATTACAAAGATAGGAGGTGCTGGAAGTTTAGTTCCAATTACTGGATTTGCTAATTCCGTAGCAGCACCTGCGATTGAATTTCAAAAAGAAGGACAAGTCTTTGGTATTGGATGTAAGATTTTTACGATTGCAGGACCAGTCATTTTATTTGGTATTTTTTCAAGTTGGATATTAGGAGTATTATATTGGATAGGAACAATATTGGGAGTGGTATAAGCCACTCCTAGTCTTTTTGATAGTTATTTTTATTCCCAAAATACGAAAATGATTGATTTTTTTTATGTATATGTGTAGAATAAATATATTATAAACTTATATCATAAAATGTGGTTATAATAGAGAAGGTTATAAGTATTGTTAAGAATGGAAATGATTAAAATGAGCAAGGGATTTATTGGAAAAGGAGGGGCAGAAGATGGCGTATACAATGTTAATAAATGATATAATTCCAAGGAAGTATCCAAAAGATTCATTAGAGCAGTCTGCACTGATGTTTATTAGAAATCGTTGTCAGGGATTGAGATTTGATAAAAGCAAGGTTACAGATATTTCAGATAAAAAGGTAGAAGCATTAGATAAGATAGAAAAACTGGATTTTGATGGTACAAGTCTTAAACCTAAGCAGATTCCGTATAACATGGAAAAAGATATCGATAGGTTATGTCTTGAAAATGCCATTGACAAATTTTTGCAGTCTGGTAAGAAAGAAGATGCTTTAAATGTGTATTTTTGTTATTTAGAAATGTTTGTTGGGGATTATAAGAAAACTAGAAGAATGATTGAGCTTTTGTCAGAATTTGAAGCAAATGGTAGTACACTTCTTATGAAACACAGAGACCATTACTCTCATTCTGTATATGTTTTTTGTCTAGGATTAGCAATATATGAAACAAATGATATTTATAGGGCAATATATAAAAATATTTATAAAAAAGAAGATGAAAATGAGGCAGCTTGTCATTACTTGCAGTATTGGGGAATGGCATCACTGTTTCATGATATAGGATATCCGTTTGAGTTGCCATTTGAGCAAGTTTGTTCTTATTTTGAAGTCGATGGTATTGAAAGAAATGAAAGACCTTTTGTGGCATATCATGGTCTAGAACCGTTTACGAGGTTAAATAAGGCTACTCAGAGAAAATTGGGAGAGAAGTATGGGTTAGGAACAAATAAAATATTACGGTCTACGGATGAATTATTTGCTTTTGCTTTACATAAAAAGCTTGGAAAAATTTATTACTTTTCTGAAGAAGAAATGCTTGGTTATTTGAAACAAAAGCCAACAGAACCAAATAAATTTGGTCATTTTATGGACCATGCGTATTTTAGTGCGACTATACTATTTAAAAAGTTATTCGAAGAAGTTAAGGTAGATTTTGATAAGCAATGGGAGGTTACTCATTTTGTTGATTCACTTACAGCAATTATATTACATAATAGCCTTTATAAGTTTTCGATAGCATTTTATAAGAATTCCAATGCAAATAAGAGGTTACAGGCAAAGTGGCATCCTTTAGCATATATGCTTATGTTATGTGATGAATTGCAGTGTTGGGATAGAATAGCCTATGGTAGAAATTCTAAGGTGGAGCTTCATCCAATGGATTGTAGATTCAAATTTGATAAAGACAAAAACACTATTTGTGCTACCTATGTGTTTGATAAAGCAGAAAATATAAAGATAAAGAAATATGAAAAAGAAAAACAATTTAATAAAAAAGCGAAATTGAAAGCATATTCTTCTTATGATAAGGAAGAAGAAATAACTAGAAACAATAAAAGTACAGAAATAGTATGTGAATTTCAGGCAGATATTGAACGGATAGTTGACTTAAGTCAGATACGGTTGCGAGTGGATAGTGTTGTTGAAGCAAAGGGTGCTGTTAAGAAGGGAGAATATTTATCTAATAGTAATTTTATTAATTTATATAATTTTGCAACTGTTCTTGACGGTATGTGGGCGACTATTGATGAATGGAAAGAAGGAAAAAAAGAAGAAGGTTTTTTTGAAAAATTTTTGTTGGATGAAAAAAAGGTAGATAAATTAAGAGAAAACTTTGGTAATCGTTCTTTGGAATATAAATTATATAATATTAATCAAGCAAAAGCATTTGCGAGATATTTGAATCATATTGGTTGTTTTTATACAGATAAATTGGTTGATTTTGATGTTGTTGAGAACTTCAGCGAAGATGAGCTTACAGTGATTGGTGTTTTAGAACATCAGAGATGGTTGCAAGAACATTATGAAATGGGCTGGATATATGGTTCTGAAAACAAGGAAAAACGAGAATTATTGCGGCAACATGACTGTATGATTTCTGAGTTTAAAGGGGAGTTTGTGGTTTCCCAAGAGGATGCAAAGACAAATTATGAAAAATTAGATAAACAAACACAGGATAAGGATACAGACCCGATGGAATGTATGCTTGCGATGTTAAAATTGTTTGATGGTTTAAAAATCTATAGATTGCCGAACAGGTAACATGTGTGAAAGGTGGACAATGATGACAGCGGATGAATGGAGAGAAAAGATACTACCTTGTAAGAAGGAAGAACCATATATTTTTGTGAGTTATAAAAGGGCTGATGAAGATAAAGTATATCCATTAGTAGTAGAACTTCAAAAACGGGGTGTGAACTTATGGATTGATAAAGAAATGAAAGCGTCAGTAGGAAAATATTGGCAGAAACCTGCTTTTGATGCTATATATGAGTGTGAGTGTCATGCGATTTTGTTATTTGTTTCAGAAAATGCTTTATCAAGTGCACCTATTCTTGCAGAGCTTTTGTATTCAAAAGAAAACAAGGTTTGTAATTCTCATGATGGTAAATTAAAAATTTATTCATATGATTTAAATGGAGTAATTGCTGATAAGAGATATGGTAGCATAAGTAAGTATGTTAAGGAACATAGAAAAAAGTTTATTAAGATAAAAACTGACAGAGCAGAATTGGAAAGCATGTTTCCTAAAGATAAACTCAGAGCATTTTGGGAGGAAAATGATTGGCCAGAGGATAATTTGCAAATTGCAGAAGCAATATTACAGCAAGCAGATATTAAAAAAGATACAACTATCGTGGCACAGAATATTACAGAGTTAGTGGACACATTTAGGGAGGACTATCCAGAAGTTTTCAATCTTAGTATATCAAATGAGCCGTTTGTGGAAGAAGATAAACCTATGGATGTAGAATCAAAGCCATCTGTTGTAGATTTAGAATTATCAAAGAAATCTTTACACGATATGTTATTTGCATTTATGGATAAGTATAGTGAACAGGTTTTGGGTTGTAATCAGGCAGTTACAGAGGATGAAAAGGATAAATACAGACCAGGTAAAAGCAATTGGCTATATAATATGGTGTGTAAAGATGTTCCAACGATGATTAAAATTGGGGTTTCTTTGGATGAGAAAAAATATAAATGTGATTCAAGTGTTGGAGCAGGAAAGTGGGCAGGATGTCCTTGGATTGCTGTATTTAACCAGTATATTACGTATTCTGTTACGCAGGGAGTTTATGTTATTTATTTGTTAAATCCTGAAACAAAGGAGTTATATTTGACTTTGAATCAGGGAGAAACCCAATTTAAAAAATTAGCAGATGACAAGGGTGTAGAGGCAATAAAGGAATTGGGATATAAGAAAAAAGAAGACTATATATTTGCACTTTTAAAAGAGTCTGCAGATAAAATTCGCAGCGAGATTGGAAATGGAGATTTTTCAACAGAAGAAATTTCTACAAGTAAAAAAGCATACGATTTGGGCTGTATTTGTAGTAAAAAGTACTCTATAAATGATTTACCAACAGACGATGTTTTGTTTGCTGATCTTAAGGGAATGTTAAAACTTTATGACAAGTACCATGAGTTACATAAAACGGAATATTCTTCGATTAAAGAAGCACCAAAAAGTGAAAAGAAAAATGGGAAAAAAACGGTTACCTTAACTGATGGAACTAAAGTAAATGATAGAGGAATTTTAGGTTAATATGATAGGTGGTAGATATGAATCATGAATTAGCAGAAGAATTGGTTACGGATTCTAATTTTCAACAACTAAAATATAAACAGGAGAAAGCGAATGTATTTACTGTGGTAGGACAGACTCATACAGAGCATTGGCATAGTTCATTTATTAGTTGGTTGTTAGACCCTAATTCTTCTATGGGGCTGGGGCATTTTCCTATTGCAAGATTGATTAGTTTGGCAATTATACATAAGCCAGATTGTGGTTTTAGTATGAGAGATTTATTCGAATTACAGTTGGATGATATTCGTTTTGAAACGGAAAAGACATTTCGGTGGAATGGTGGAAGGCGATCTATAGATATTTATGGAGAAAGTAAAGAAGTAATAATTGTAATAGAAAATAAGGTTAGTGCAAGAGAAAATTATAATAATACAGAGCGAGGACAGACTCAGGATTATTATGAATACATAGAACAAAATAAGAAGCCAGAGCAGAGAACTTTATATTTCTTTATTACACCAGACCCTGTGCAAAAAAGTTATTCTAGTCATTATATAAAAATCTTATATCAGGAATTATATGACAAAATAATTGCAAAGTGTATTCAGCATCCTCAAATCAATGAACAGAGCAAATATTTGTTAGAGCAGTATAGTAGTAATCTTCGGGAGCTTGTGCATGGAGCTTTTCCAATGGCATTGGTTAATTATGATTTGTGTACAGATGATTGTCATGGACTATTATTTGGCATTGCAAAATGATGCAGTAGTTGAATAAAGAATATAAAGATGTATTATCTGAAATTTTTAATGCAGTATCAAGGAACGAAAGGCGTAAAGAGGACGAAATTGCAATAGTTTTGTATAATCATTACAAGAATATATTTGATGAAATTTTTCTAACGTTGGTAGAGGATTATGGCATGATACCAAATGGAAAAACAAGAAGAAAGGTGGCTACATTTACAGATTTATATAATGCGGGTCTTATTAATCAGGATACTCGATATACTTTGGAAGTGGATGGATATATTTTTCACGCAAAGACATTAGTTTTAAAAAATGGAGAATGTAGACTACAACTGTTAAAGGATTATAATACACCGTATCTTGATGAAAAAGAATATATTATTGGAGTTTATAAAACACATCTTCAAGCGGCTTTGGATGCAGTGAATATTCATAGAAAAGAGCAAGGAAAAGAAGCTGTGGATTTAGTTAGAGGGTCTGTGTGTTGGAAGACTGATAAAGGGTTGACGATACAAGAATTGATTGATAGATTATAATAATGGATGACAAGGAGAAAATTTACACCAGATTTTCTCCTTGTTGCATGTAGAGGAAGTATTGAAGGAATATTTGGTATAAATCATCTTCTGTTTTTGTTTACAAAATAAGATTTTTGTATTATCGTTTAATATCAAAGTTCATATTCATAATATTTCGAATACTATTAACATCATCTGTAATATTGGCATCTCCACGAATCGTATGTTTGAGTACACTACTAGCTACTGCAAAGTTTAACATCTCCATTGGAGCATATTGTTGCATCATTGCATAGATAAAACCACTGGCAAAAGCATCGCCACCTCCTACACGGTCTAAAATAGAAAAAGTAAAAAGTCGGCTTTCTAATGTTTGTCCATTATGCCATAAAAATGCTTTTAAACTATTTTCACTGCCACTATGGGCATAACGGACATGACGAGCAATATAGCGTAGGTTTGGATAGCGTTTGGCGAATGCTTGAAAAATCATATCTTGTTGTTCTAAGGATGGATGAAGTGGAATATCATCTTTGATATCTCCTTTTTGATGGTTCTTTTCGTCTTTCCATAAATGATAAGGTTCTATTCCAAAAAGAACATCTATATAAGGAAGACATTCTGTACAGAAATCACGAGCTTCTTCAAAACTCCAAAGAGAACTTCGAAAATTTCCATCAAAACTGATGGTCAACTGATTTTCTTTGGCTGCTTTTAATACCTTCCTTGTTAATTCTCTACAGTTTTTACTAAGTGCAGGAGTAATACCACTTAGATGTAGCCAGTGAAAATGTTTTAGCAAGGCAGAAAAGTCAATAAGGCTGTAATCATATTCAGAAAAAGCACTGTGTTTTCTGTCATAGGTTACTTTACTAGCACGAATACCAAACCCTGTTTCTAAGTAATAAGTACCAAGGCGATGTGTTGGAGTTTCTTTTGGGGTACTTAAAATAACAGGAGTACAATGAACGTCATTACTTCGAAGCATACGAATAGCACTTTTACCTAAACTATTGTTTGGAACAACACTAAAAAAGGTGCTGTCAATGCCAAGATTCGCAAGTGCTAAAGCAATATTTGCTTCGCTTCCTCCATAACTTGCTTCAAATTCATTTGCAATACGAATTTTTTCGTAGTTTGGTGGGGAAAGACGAAGCATAAGTTCTCCAATGGTAAAAAAATAAGGTCCTTTATTATTCTTTTGTAATGGGTTAAAATGTTTCATACATCCTCCTTGAGTTAAGATTTGGCAAAGATTTTATAAAGCTTTTAAATAATATTTGAAATAATTTCAATGATATTGTATACTATCCTTGTAGAATATTGCATAGGCGGAAAGGATAGAGGAACGTGAAACGAAATAAGTTATTAGAAGAAAAAGTGTATGAATCGATTGCTGCGGTTCTACCAATTACAGTAATTGTTTTACTGTTAAGTATCAGCATCGCACCATTAACGCCGGGAACGTGGACGTTATTTTTCTTTGGTGCATTATTATTAATTTTTGGAATGGGATTGTTTACATTAGGTGTAGATATGTCTATGATTCCAATGGGAGAGGGTATCGGTGTTATGTTAAGCAAAATGAAAAAACAGGCGATACCACTTTTTATCTGTTTTATTCTTGGTGTAATTGTTACAATTGCAGAACCAGATTTAACAGTATTAGCACAACAAGTACCATCTATTCCAAATATGGTGCTAATATTGACGGTAGCAGTAGGGGTAGGATTATTTCTAATGCTTGCTCAAATACGAATTCATAAAAGAATTCCTTTATCCTATATGCTTGTATTTTTCTATTTTATTATTTTTATTTTAGCATTTATTATTCCCCAAAATTTTGTTGCAGTTTCTTTTGATTCAGGTGGTGTAACAACAGGACCAGTAACCGTTCCTTTTATTATGGCTCTTGGTATTGGTATGGCTTCTGTAAGAACAGATAAAAATTCTAGTACAGATAGTTTTGGTTTGACAGCTCTTTGTAGTGTTGGACCAATTCTTGCAGTAATGTTGCTTGGTATTTATTATAAACCACAAGATGCTGCCTATACCCCAGTTTCTATGAAAGAACTTATAACAACTCAGGCAGTTGCAAAAGAATTTCTAAAGGCGTTTCCAATTTATGCAGAAGAAGTAGCAGTGGCAATTATTCCTATTGTGATTATGTTTTTTGTATTTCAGGCAATTTCAAGAAGATTCCATAAACATCAAATACTTAGAATTATCCTTGGGCTGATTTATACGTATATAGGTTTAGTAATGTTTTTAACAGGGGTAAATGTTGGATTTATGCCAGCAGGTCAGTTTATTGGTCAATCGATTGCTTCTGGTGGTACAGAATTTATGCTTGTACCAATTGGTGCATTGATTGGTTATTATATTGTAAAAGCAGAGCCAGCGGTTCGAGTGCTTACAAAACAAGTAGAAGAAGTAACGAATGGTTCGATTACTCAAAAATCTATGGGAACAGCATTATCCATTGGTATTGCATTATCTGTTGGTTTGGCAATGTTCCGTATTTTAACTGGTTTAAATATTATGTACTTTCTTGTGCCAGGTTATGCACTTTCTTTAGTGATGACGTTCTTTGTACCACAGATTTTTACAGGTATTGCGTTTGACTCAGGTGGTGTAGCGAGTGGTCCAATGACAACAACTTTCTTACTTCCATTAGCAATGGGTGCTTGTGAAGCAGTTGGTGGAAATATTTTAACGGATGCGTTTGGTATTGTTGCAATGGTAGCAATGACACCACTTTGTACGATTCAGTTACTTGGTCTTTATAGTAAATTAAAGAAGAAGTTGATAAAACATCAGCAAGTTTCTTTGGAAGATATCGAAGACAGTATTGTATTTTTTGATGAAGTATAAGAAGGAGGAAACTTGGCATGGGAAAAACAGGAGAAATGAAGTTAATTGTGAGTTTTGTAGAACGTGGACAAGGAAATGGATTGACACAGTTTTATGAATCTCATGCAGTATATTTTAATTTTCACAGTGTCGGAGTAGGAACAGCCTCCTCGGATTTATTGGATGTATTAGGTATTGGTTCTGCGGAAAAAGATGTTATTTTTAGTCTTGCAGCAGCAGAAACAGCACAACGATTGATGATAAGATTATCAGATAAACTGAGAGATATAAGAGAAAAAGGAATTGTGTTTACAGTACCATTGACTGGATTGAATAATGTGGTAGCAACTGTATTAAAACGACATGCCGCTGAAGGAGGCAGAATGGGAGGAACAGAGATGGATTCCAATATAGCAAATAGTCTGGTTTTAGTTATGGTAAATCAAGGAAATACGGATGAAGTAATGAATACAGCAAGAGCAGCAGGTGCAAGAGGTGGTACGATTATTCGTTCTCGTTTTACTGGTCCAGAAGAAATGGAAGGTATTTATGAAAATTTAATGCAAGAAGAGAAGGAAATTATTGCCATGGTAGTTCCAACCGACTTGCGTAATACAATTATGGAAACAATCAATAAAAAACATGGACTAAAGACAAGTGCAGGAGCTGTCATTCTTTCTATGGGAATTGACCAAATTGCAAAGCTTGGATAAATCAATAAAAAAAGGGGCTGTTGCAAAATGATTAGAAGTCTTGTTTTATTTTATATCTGCTAGGACACGCTCTCGCTCAAGACGAAACGGAACGGTACTAGGCTCGAAAAAACCTCGCTAAGGACCGCCGTTTCTTTATGGTCCTTAGAAGATATAAAATAAAACAAAGACTTTGGCTATATTTAATTTATTTTGCAACATCCTCTTTTTTTAAATACTTTTTGCTTCATGTGTAACATCACAAAATAGTTTTTTGAATATTTTTTTATCAGCGGTAGAAAGAATAACACTAGAATGTACTTGGCTTCCTTTTAATTTGGAAAGCTGTTCTAGTACAAGGGCTGCTTCTTCGTTTACAGCTGCATTAGCAGACAATGCAATTAACATTTCATCTGTATGCAGTCTTGGATTTTTGCTTCCAAGATAGGTGGTTTTTAACATTTGAATTGGAG
>CALAEX010000032.1 GCA_937891165.1 uncultured Lachnospiraceae bacterium
TACATTGTCCCATATCCATAATTCTTGGCAAGCCTTGAATTGTTCCAAGGTCTAAGTCATGAAAACGATATTTTCCACAACCTAATGTTAAAATAATACTATCTTTTGGTGTTTGTTTTACGAATTCTGTGTAATAATTTCTTCCTACTCTTGCTCCATCACAACCGCCTACCAAGAAGAAATGTTTGATATCTCCAGCTTTTACTGCTTCTACTACTTTATCTGCTACAGAAAGCACGGTATGGTGTCCAAATCCTGTCATTACTTTAGTTCCACCATTAATACCAGTAGTTATTTTTTCCTCTGGATATCCACCTAATTCTAATGCCTTTTCTATTACAGGAGTAAAGTCCTTTTCTTCTCCAATATGCACCATCTCTGGATAAGAAACTACTTCGGTTGTAAATACTCGGTCTGCATAACTTTCCTTCGGTGGCATTAAACAATTCGTTGTAAATAAAATCGGTGCAGGAATATTTGCAAATTCTTTTTGCTGATTTTGCCAAGCCGTACCAAAATTTCCTTTTAAATGAGCATATTTCTTTAGTTCTGGATATCCATGAGCAGGAAGCATCTCTCCATGTGTATAAATCGAGATTCCTCTATCTTTTGTCTGTTCTAACAATTGCTTTAAATCATACAAATCATGCCCTGTGATTACAATAAAAGGACCTTTTTCTATGGTAAGAGAAACTTCAGTTGGTACTGGATTTCCATAAGTTTCTGTATTTGCTTTATCTAGTAAAGCCATACATTTTAAATTCATTTCTCCAACTTTCATTACGATAGGCAACAATTCTTCTTGTCCAAAACTATCCATACCAATTGCAAATAATGCTGTATAGAAAAACTGATTGACTTCTTTATCTGTATAGCCAAGCATCAATGCATGATAAGCATATGCTGCCATACCACGAATACCAAATAAAATCAAACATTTTAAAGAACGAATATCTTCGTTTGCTTGCCACAGCGTACTCATATCATAATCATCATTTCTTCCACAAGAAGCAGTACACTCATAACAAAGTGGAACTAATTTTTTCTTTTCTTCTTGTACTTTCTCTATCATTTCCTTTACAGTTTCATTATTAAAATTCACATTTGTAATAGTAGTAAATAAGCTTTCTATTACTACTTTATCTGTAAGTTCTGTTACCAAGTCCTCATTTCCATCTACAGCACGAGCTAATCCAATCAAACTTCCTGTTAACTTATCCTGTAAATCTGCCGTATCCGATTTTTTTCCACATACTCCTGAAACACCTGTACATCCCTTGCAACCAGCAGTTTGTTCACATTGAAAACAAAACATATTTTTCTTCTCCTTTTTCCTATCTTCATTTTACCTATATACTAATAACATTACTATTCACTTAGAATAAGCAGTAACTAAATGGCAACATAAGCAATAAGGACATTTCTTACTTGCTCCTTGACTTTGTAAATGTATCTTACTATAATTAAAAGAAAAAATATGTTGAAAATTCAACAAATGGAGTATATTTATGAAAAAATATTTAGAAATTTTAAAACATTGTCCTCTATTTCAAGATATGACAGAACAAGATTTTTTCGCTATTCTCTCTTGTCTTGATGCAAAACAATTCACCTATCTCAAAGACCAAACGATTTTTGCAGAAGGAGATTTCTCTCACTACTTTGGAATTGTACTTTCAGGTTCTATACAGATTTCACAAATTGACTATTACGGAAATAAAAGTATTGTAGCTAAATTAGAACCTTCTCAAGTTTTTGGAGAATCTTTTGCTTATGCAGAAATAAAAACTATCCCTGTAGATGTTATTGCATGTGAACCTACCGAAATTTTACTTATAGATGCTAGGAAAATTACAAAGTCTTGTCCAAATTCTTGTAGTTTTCACAATCAAATGATTTTTAACTTATTAAGAATCATTGCAAAAAAAAATTTGATGTTTCAACAAAAAATTGAAGTTACTTCCAAACGTAGCACAAGAGAAAAACTCATGAGCTATCTCTTATTACAGGCAAAACTACAAAATAGCAAACAATTTAAAATCCCTTACGATAGACAGGAACTAGCAGATTATTTAGAAGTAGACCGAAGTGGACTCTCTGCTGAGATAAGTAAATTAAAAAAAGAAGGTATTTTGGATTGTAAAAAAAACTACTTTTCTCTATTGTAGTTAATAATACAACAAAGCAAATGGCATCTTCTTTAAACATCATGAAAAGAAAATGGTTAATAAAAAACGGAAACTATCTTTTTGGGATAGTCTCCGCATTAATAAGAAAAAGCTCAAGACGGGAATCGAAATACACCGTCTTTCCCTCTACACCAACATTTTGCATACCCTTATTTACAAAGTCGTTTAATATTTTTAATATCCATTATTGTTAGACCTGTCTCACTATTTGTAATATACAGATTTTTTGCGTTTCTGCTAAACTCAGTCCTGTCATCATCAAGTATTAAATAACGCTTAATATTATGACTTTCGCAGTAGTCTAATACTTCTACCAATCTATCACCAAGGTCCCTTGTTCTTCCAATAATAGACAATCCTTCTGCGTTAAGATACTTAGTTAAAGTCATTATTTGAGGTGTACATTTTGTTATATCTCTATTCCAACCTTTTCTCCAACTACTTGTTAATACAATTTTAGTAGTATGTAACTTTCTACATAACTGCCCTAAATTTTTGATACAAGTATTATCAATGTACCAAGGTTGTAATTGATTTAATACGCCATCTACATCGAGAAATATTATATATTCCATTCTTAATTACCTTCCTTCCTAATCAGCTAATGATAAGAAAATTATTAGGACGTACAAACCTTTCCACTACGCTTGGCTACATATACAACACATTACCAGAAAAAGATACTTATAAATTTATTAGCAAAGCGTTGTAACTGCTTGTCGTGAAGTGGGTACAACTGGGTACAAATTTGTAGACACACAAAAAAATACGGAAACCGTTGTTTATCATGATTTCCGTTTCTTACATAAAGAGCGCGAGACGGGACTCGAACCCGCGGCCTCGACCTTGGCAAGGTCGCGCTCCACCAACTGAGCCACTCGCGCATATTACTTTTTTAAGTTTTTGTTGTTCTCTTGAACACAAGACATATGATACACTATTTTTTTTAATCTGTCAACACCTTTTTTTTATTTTTTTCAAATTTTTATCAGCAGAGAAAAAAAAGACTTATCCGTCTTTCTTTTCTCTATTTTATGTAATCTAAAAATCATACCCCTTTTTGAGCCTTTATAATTTCTTCTAACTCAACTTCTGCTTCTTCTTTTGATGTAAATACAATTCCATGAAATCCTAACGTCTTTGCTGCCTCAATATTTTCTTCCCTATCATCTAAAAAAACACATTCTTCTGCTTTTAAAGAATATTTTTCTAACAACGTTTGATAAATACGCACATCAGGTTTAATAAGATGTACTTGATAAGAAATTACTTCTCCATCTACCATAGGATAAAATTGAAAATTATTTTTTATCCCTTCAAAAGCAGTTTTTGCATAATTAGATAATAAGTAAACTTTATATCCTTCTTGTTTTAATTGTACTATCCAATCTTTCGAATAAGAATACTCTCTTACAAATTTTGCACAATTTTCAAATAATAAACGAATTTCTTTCTCATAAGTTGATGCACAAGCAACACAACCTGCTATAATTTCTTCATCGGAAAGTGCACTTCTATCAAATTCATTCCACCATTTAGAATTTCTTACCGTAGCATTTGCTACTTGTTCAAATGTTTCTCCTGTAATCTGAAGTTCTTCTAGCAATTCATCCCAACGAAACTTTCCTAATACATTTCCAATATCAAAAATAATATTTTTAATCATTACTCTACCGCCTTTCCTTATAAATAAGGTAATATCTCACTTGCATCTTGTAATACAAAATGCGGTTTATCTTCCGATGCTTCTAAAATTTCCTGTGTTGTTTCTCCACTCATTACTAAAATTCCTGTAATCCCTGCATTTAAACCACTTTTGATATCTGTATAAATACGGTCACCAACCACCGCTGTTTCTTCTTTCGTATACCCTAATTTTTTCATCGCTAATTCTGGCATCAATGCGGTTGGTTTTCCAATAACCAATGGACGCTTCCCTGTTGCATTAAAAATCATATCACAAACACTTCCACAATCTGGAACACTACCAAACTCTGTTGGACAAACATAATCTGGATTCGTTGCAAGATAAGGAAGTTCTCTTGTTGCTAACAATTTACTTACATCTTCTAATTTTTTAAATGTAAGCTCTGTGTCGAATCCCATCACAATACAATCTACTTCTTCTAACACTTCTGTAATAACAAAATCTTCTTTTCTTAATTCCTCTTTCAAAGACTCTGTCCCACACACATAAAGCTTCGCACCATTATGATGTAACTTTAAATAATAGGCGGTTGCCTGAGAAGATGTAATAAAATCTTCCTCTGCTGCCACAATACCTAACCTTTCTAATTTCTTTACATAATCCATGACACTCTTAGAAGAATTATTTGTCATGAAAAGATATCGTTTTCCAACACTTTTGATACGCTCTAATAACTCTTTCGTAAACTCAAACAACTGATTTCCTAAATACAACGTGCCATCCATATCAAATAAAAATAAATTGATTTGAGTCATTTCTTTTTTATCCATTTTATACGGACTCCTTCGATATATATTAAATAACTTCATAAAGTCAAAAAATTTCATTCTGAATCAATTCTTAATTACCATTCAAATGGAGTTACTTGGTATACATAATAATTCACCCAATTTGTATACAATAAATTCGCATGTGCTCTCCACATCAAACTTGGTCTTGCATCACTATTGTTATTAGGATAATAATTCACTGGAATTTCTGGATTAATTCCCTTATTCATATCTCTTTTATATTCTTTATCCAAGGTAATACGGTCATATTCTGGGTGTCCTAATACGAAAATATTTTTTCCTTCTTCTGCCATTACAAGAAAAATACCTGCTTCTTCTGATTCTGCCAAAATTTTAAACTTATCATTTGCCATAATATCTTCTTTGGACATTTCTGTATATCTAGAATGAGGTGCATAAAAAATATCATCAAATCCTCTTACTAACGGCTCTCTACGATTTCTTACTCTATGGCTATAGATTCCAGACAACTTTTCAGGAAGGTCTAATTTACGAACTCCATAATGATAATATAAACCTGCCTGAGCACCCCAACAAATATGCAAGGTAGAAGTTACATTTGTTTTAGACCATTCCATAATTTGCTTTAATTCTTCCCAATAGGCGACTTCCTCAAACTCCAACTGTTCTACAGGAGCACCTGTAATAATTAAACCATCAAATTTTTTCTCTTTTACTTCCTCATAAGTACGATAAAACATCTCTAAATGGCTTACCGCTGTATTTTTTCCCACATAAGACCCTGTCGTCAAAAGAGTAATATCTAACTGTAATGGTGTATTTGCTAAAGAACGCAATAACTGTACTTCGGTGTCTTCTTTTAATGGCATTAAATTTAAAATAGCAATCTTTAACGGACGAATATCCTGACTCATTGCTCTTTTTTCGTCAATAACAAAAATATTTTCATTTTCTAACACTTTCTTTGCTGGAAGGTCATTCTGTACTTTAATTGGCATACTCAAATCTCCTTATATTTTAAATTTCATCACTTTCATTATTAGCAAATCAACAATTAATTTACTAACATGTAAATAATAATAAAAATTCTTCTTCTGTTATAATTGGAACACCCAATTCTTTTGCTGTTTTATTCTTTGAAGAAGAAGAAGTATTGTTATTATTGATTAAATAGCTTGTATTTTTACTTACACTACTTGCTACTTTCCCTCCTCGTTCTTCAATATACGCCTTCAATTCATTTCTATTTTTAAATTTTGTTACACTACCTGTAATAACAAATGTCTTTCCTTCTAATATGGCTTCTTCCTTATTTTCTTGCTTTTCTATTGTAATTTCACTCAATATATGGTCTAATTGCTTCTGATTTTCTTCGTTTGCAAAATAGTCCACATACGCCTTTGCCATTACTGTTCCAATTCCATTAATATTAGTTAATTCTTCCATTGTAGCATTTCGTATGTTTTCTATTTCATAATCAAATGCTTTCGCAATTGTCTTTGCTGTCGAAACACCAATATTCGGAATTCCAATACTATACAATAATCGTTCTATTGTTGTAATTTTAGCTTTTTCTATAGAAGTTGTCAAATTCTCATAGGACTTCTCTCCAAAGCCTTCCATCTCTATAATACTATCTCTATACTGTGCTAAATGAAATAAATCGGCTGGTTCTTTTAAAAATCCTTCATTAATCCATTTTTCTATCGTAGCTTCCGATAATCCTTCCATATTCATGGCATCTCGACTTACAAACAGAGTAAACGCCTTTACTTTTTTAGCTAAACAATCAGGATTTGTACAATATAATACCTTCACTTCTCCTTCGGTGGAAACCTTTGTTTCTTTTCCACAAACTGGACATTCCTTTGGAGGCTTTATTGTTCCACTTTTTGTATAATTTGTGGAAATTTGTGGAATAATCATATTGGCCTTATATACATCAATTTCGTCCCCTACACCTAATTCTAAACTCTCCATAATACTAACATTATGAATACTAGCACGAGAAACGGTTGTTCCTTCTAATTCTACTGGTTCAAAAATAGCAACAGGATTGATTAAGCCTGTTCTAGAAGCACTCCATTCAATCTCTATTAAACGAGTTCTTGCTGTTTCATCACGCCACTTAAATGCAATCGAATCTCTTGGAAATTTTGCTGTACGTCCAAGACTTTTCGAATATGCTAAATCATCAAAACTTACTACCAAACCATCTGATGGAAAATCATTTTCTACTACTTTAGAAGAAAAATACTGCATTACTTCTTCTATCGTATCTGCTGTTACTTTTTTTTGTTCTACACATGTAAACCCAAGAGATTGTAACCACTCCATTTGCTCTGTACGAGTGGCAAATTCTATATCAGAATCTGTTGAAATTAAAGCAAATACATAAAATAATACATTTCGTTCCGCCGTAATTTTGTTATTCAACTGTCTTACTGTACCACTACACAAATTTCTCGGATTTTTATATTTTGCAGAAACCTCTGTAATCTCTGCATTGATTCGTTCAAATTCTGAATAGGTAATAATCGATTCCCCTCGTAATACTAATTCCCCTTTATATGGAATTTTTATTGGAAGATTTTTATATACCTTTGCATTATTTGTAATTATTTCTCCGATTTCTCCGTTTCCTCTTGTAACAGCCTTTACAAGTTCCCCATTTTGATACGTAAGAACATTCGTTAAACCATCCATTTTCCAAGAAATTACACCTTCTTTTTCTCCCAAAAAAGTTTTTAATGTTTCCACTTCTTTTGTTTTATCTAAAGAAAGCATCGGTGCAACATGACGTTCTTTTGGAAGCTCACTTAATACTTCATATCCCGTTCTAATCGTAGGACTTTGTGCCATTACAAAACCAGTATCTTCTTCTAATTTTCGTAATTCATCATATAATGCATCATATTCAAAATTACTCATAATTTCTCTATTTTGCTGTTCATAAGCATAATTTGCTTTATTTAACAGTTCTACTAGCTCTGTAATTCGATTTCTCTTATCTTCCTGACTTCTTAATTGACTTTCCATGAACTACTCCTGTTCTATTTTGATTTACATCACTTTTATTTTTTCCTATCACTTTTTGTTTTTCTAACCTTTGTTTCTCACCTTTACTTCTATCTTGCTGAGCAACTTGTTCTTTCATTTTTTGTTTTTGTACTGCTACAGGTAATCCAGAAGAATGTTTTAATACTTCTTGTAATCTTGCCAATTCCCCTTCACTTAAATTCCGATATGTTCCTGGTTTTAAGTGACCTAGCTGAATATGCATAATACGAACTCGTTTCAATGTTACTACTCGATAATCAAAATATTCACACATTCTACGAATCTGACGATTTAATCCTTGTGTTAAAATAATTTTAAAACTATTCTTTCCTGTTTGCTCTATCACGCAAGGCTTTGTTACTGTATCTAAAATTGGAACACCACTTGCCATTCCTTTTAAAAACTCAGGAGTAATTGGCTTGTTTACCGTAACTAAATACTCTTTTTCATGATGATTTCCTGCCCTTAAAATTTTATTTACAATATCTCCATCATTTGTTAAAAGCAATAACCCTTCCGAATCTTTATCCAAACGTCCGATAGGATAAATTCGTTTCCCATAATTTAAAAAATCAATCACATTATCTGGTTCTCTTCTATCTGTTGTACAAACAATACCTTGTGGTTTATAAAAAGCAATCAATACCTGTTCCTCTAATTTTTTTACTTCTTTTCCATCTAAAGTTACTGTCTGACCTGCAAAAACTCGACTTCCTATTTCTGCCACAACACCATCAATCTTAATTTTCCCCTGAGCAATCAAAGTATCTGCCTCTCGTCTAGAACAAACACCCGCATCTCCTAAAAATTTATTGATACGAACTCCATTTGTTTCCTGTTCAGGCACTTCAAACTTTTTTCGTTTTCCTCCCATAACATCTCTCCATTCTAATCTAAAACAACCTATAGTAATTATCATAATAAGATTTTTGAATTTTGTAAAGACAAGTTCTTGAAATTCTTTTCAACATAGAGTATAATAAAATTAGGTTGCTGTAACTCAGAGGATAGAGTGCTTGCCTCCGAAGCAAGTGGTCGCTGGTTCAATTCCAGTCAGCAACGCTCCGATTCCTCCAGCGACCTGTTGGAGGAATTTGTTGCTCAAGGAACTTTATTTTTTATTATTAGGAGAATTAGATGAAAATTAGAAAAACAAAATCACTACTCTACATATTTTCTTCTGTTATGGTCTTAGGACTTTCCCTTTTGTCCTTTGATACTGCACAACCAAGTAATTCTGTTGTAGGGACTACTCCAACTCCCGATGGAGTCACCAAAACTCCTAACAAAGCAAATACACCAACATTGACATTGACACCTACCCATACTCCTACTCCAACTCCTTCTGCTGCACAACTCAATGCTTCTATTGAAATTCAACCAGCAATAGATGACACCGGTATATTATTGACAAAAGAAGTTACTGCTTTTCTAAAAGAACGATATGCAGACCCTACAAGCAATGTAAAAGATATTTCTAACATCACTTGTTATTACAAAAAAGGGGTTTCTCATGCAGATTATATTGTGTATGTTTCCTATGATATCAAATATATTGAAAGTAACGTTTTAATTCCGACTTTAGAAGAATATTGTATTTCTATGGAAGAAGATAATACAATCACTATTACAGAGCCTTCTGACGAAGAAATAAAAGAAGCATTATGGCTTGCTCGTCGAGATTGTGCATCTGTTCGTGAACTTTATTTGAAAGAAACCATTCGTCGTTTTATGAATGCAAAATTAGCATGTGATGAAATCTTATTGTCAGAACTTGTAACAGACAGTTCCTACTTAAATATTAATGATATTTCAACAAAAACTCAATATATTGAAAGATACGAAAATCTCCAATTTATCATTAGAGAATTTCCTGAAAATATTTCAGAAGTAGACTTTATTATTTATGTAGCAAATGATGTAAAAATTGTAAATATTGCTACCGTTGCTCCTGGTATGGATGAATATATGATTACCTTAGATGAAGAAAACTATCCAAAAATTTTCTATGGTACAACTTCATCCGCTACAGATGAATACCGTACATGGTCTAGAGCACAACAAGATTTTCAAACATTATACGATGATGTTATCAATCGTTTAGCAGATGCTATGTTAAACGATTCTGATTTATTAGAATTCATTGAACGAATTAACAATGCAACAAACTCCTCTACAGAAGAATAGAACAATATAACAAAAAACCGTTATCCTATTGATACTAACAACCGTTACTCTCAATAAGATAATGGTTTTATTTATGTAATCACTATCACTATATAGACTTATCCAACTCTTCTTAACTGTTCTACTACCCTATCATAATAATATACACTATCTGAAAGTATCTCTGTCTCTTGTACTTGAGTTATATTAATATCTCGTACCATTTCCAAAAGCTTTTCTGGCAAAAGGATATTATAATCTGGCACTAAAATTACCTCATGAATACTACTTGGCAAAACATATAAATTATGCCCTAATTGGTCTGCCAATTTTTTCAATTCTTCTTGGAAAAACATTGAAATAGCTCCAAAAAGTCCTAGTTCATTCGATAATATATACATAAAATTTTCTTCTGTTGCTGGTTCTAATAGTTCGATTCCTAACATACTTTTTACACTAGTTACTAAGTCTTTCATCTTATATACTTTTATAGGATATTTTTTTCTTGTATTTCTTTCTGCAACTTGATGTAATTCTTCTGTTGTAATTCCAAAATACTTTTGATGTTCTTGTGTTAAAATTAAAGTCCCCTGAATATCATCAGAAATAGTAAGAGAATAAAAATAAATAATTGCCAAATCCATAAATTCCATATAAGGAATTTTTGTAAGTAATTCCCTATTTTTCTCTCGATTTACTAGACGTAAAAACACATTTTTCTTCATTGCTTCCCATTCAAAACATATGGTTTCTGCTAAATGATGATTTACTTCTAATTCAGACTCAAACATATGACATAAATTTTCTACGATATCTTCTAACTTTTTTGTTCCTTGTTTCCATTCCTGAAACTGCTGTTCTATATAAAAATTTGGTGCAATTTTTTCTCCCTTTTTTCGCAACGTAATACCTGTCATCTGAACACCATTGTTTTTCATAGAAACACAACGCTCTGCTATTACTTCTTCCTTATAAATGTCCTTTACACAATTAGCAACCATATCTAAAAATGTCTCATAACTTTTGTTTTCACTCACTATAGTATCCTCTCTTCATATGGAATAATCTATCGAAACTCCTGCCATTGAGTTGATAAATAAAAAGATAAATCGAATCATACACAGATAAATTAAGAAGCTACTATGATTATACCAAAAAAAGGAGTTTGCCGCAACAGCAAACTCCTTTCTAATGTTACAAAATTTACCTATCATTTTTGTATAGTTTGTACAATCTATTTTGTAGATAAATACTCATCAATACCTTTTGCAGCAGCACGACCTGCACCCATCGCAAGAATAACAGTAGCAGCACCAGTAACAGCATCTCCACCAGCAAATACACCTTCTCTAGAAGTCTGTCCATTCTCTTCTTCTGCCACGATACACTTTCTCTTATTGCATTCCAAACCTTCTGTTGTAGAAGTAATCAATGGATTTGGACTTGTACCAAGAGACATAATTACTGTATCTACTTCTAGTTCAAACTCAGAACCTTCTTTTACAACTGGTCTTCTTCTACCAGAAGCATCTGGTTCACCAAGCTCCATTTCTACACAGGTCATGCCTCTTACCCAACCATTTTCATTTACTAAAATTTCGGTTGGATTTGTCAATAACTTAAAGATAATACCTTCTTCTTTTGCATGATGAACTTCTTCTACTCTAGCTGGAAGTTCTTCTTCACTTCTACGATATACAATATAAGTTTCTGCTCCCAAACGAAGTGCTGTTCTAGCTGCATCCATCGCTACATTTCCACCACCAACAACAGCTACCTTCTTACCTCTGAAAATTGGAGTATCATAACTATCATCAAATGCTTTCATTAAGTTATTTCTTGTTAAAAATTCATTCGCAGAGAATACTCCGTTAGCGTTTTCGCCTGGAATACCCATAAACTTTGGAAGACCTGCACCAGAACCAATAAAGACAGCCTCAAAGCCTTCTTCTTCCATTAACTGGTCAATCGTTGTAGACTTACCAATAATTACATTTGTTTCAATTGTTACACCAAGAGCTTTCACATTTTCAATTTCACTCTTTACAACTGTATTCTTTGGAAGACGGAATTCTGGAATACCATAAACTAATACACCACCTGCTTCATGAAGTGCTTCAAAAATAGTTACATCATAACCAAGCTTTGCAAGGTCTCCAGCACAAGTAAGACCAGCAGGACCAGAACCAATCACTGCTACTTTCTTACCCTTCTTTTCTACCGTTACTTCTGGACGAATGTTATTTTCTCTTGCCCAATCAGCTACAAAACGCTCTAATTTACCAATGGATACAGGCTCGCCCTTAATACCACGAATACACTTTGCTTCACACTGAGATTCTTGTGGACATACACGACCACAAACCGCTGGAAGTGCAGAGTACTGACTAATTACTTTATATGCACCTTCAATATTCTTTTCTTGTACTTCACGAATAAATCCTGGAATATCAATATTCACTGGACATCCTTTTTGACACTGTGGATTTTTGCACTTTAAACAACGTTCTGCTTCTACCACAGCTTCTTCCATATTGTAACCAAGACATACTTCATCAAAATTTGTTGCTCTCAAACTTGCGTCCTGCTCTCTAACAGGAACTCTATGTAATACATCTGCCATAATTTTATCCCTTTCCTTTCCTGTTAGTATTTAGTCTTCACAATGACCGCAACCACCATGATGTGTTGCTCCTTCTCTTTCACGAAGAATTGCACGACCTTCTTCTGTCTTATACAACTGCTGACGTTTCATTGCTTCATCAAAATTTACTAAATGTCCATCAAATTCTGGTCCATCTACACAAGCAAACTTAATTTCATTTCCTACAGTTAAACGACAAGCACCACACATACCTGTACCATCTACCATAATTGGGTTCATGCTTACGATTGTCTTAATACCAAGTTCCTTTGTTAAAAGACAAACAAACTTCATCATAATCAATGGACCAA
>CALAEX010000033.1 GCA_937891165.1 uncultured Lachnospiraceae bacterium
AATAGCTCAGTCGGTAGAGCACTTCACTCGTAATGAAGGGGTCGAGGGTTCAAGTCCCTTTTTCAGCTTAAGAAAGCCTCGGAAAAGAAAAATTTCTGAGGCTTTTCTGTTTCTTTTTTACATACATTTTTTTCCAATAAGATGTCATAAGTGCAGTTTAAGTGCATCCTTTTGCTTCACTCATTTTCTTTGCGAAAGAAAAGCTGTTCCATCTTGCTGGATGCAACTTCATCCAATTCTTCCAAAGCATGAACATACAAATTCATTGTTGTACTTTTCTGTGCATGTCCCAATCTTCTTGCTACGGTTGGAATGTCTATTTGACTAGCTATTAACAAGGTTGCTGAAGTATGTCTTAGTCCATGTAATGGAATAGATGGTAATTTCTTTGATTCATCCTCTACCATAGTATTGTAATAAGAAATGATTTTCTTGAAGGTATGATATGGTGTCGATGGATGCATGAGTTTGCCAGTAGACTGGATAAACAAGAAGTCTTCTGTTCCTTTCCATGCATCTCCTAGTTTTAACTTATACTCTAGCCATTCTTCTTTATATTCTTTTATCAAACGCATAACAGATAAAGGTAATTTTACTTTTCTAATAGATGTTCTTGTTTTCGGTCCTTTTATCACAATTTCTTTATTGCTATAGCATACGGACTTTGTCACGGAAATAACATTGGAACTAAAATCAATATCTTTCCATGTAAGAGCAAGGATTTCTCCTTTTCGAAGTCCTCCAAATAATGCAATGCTAAAGAATACTTTGAATTGTTTTGGAATATCATGTTTTTGAGTATAAGTACTTACTACATACTTTGTGCCATTACGATTCGTTCGTGTATGCTCTGCATATTCATACTCTAATCCACAATCCAATAACTTTAAAAATATTTCTGCTTGTTCCTGATTAAAACATTGTATATTATGTATACTTTCTGCTCGCCTTGGCAATCGTACACGTTCTGCTGGATTCGAAGATATGATTTCATCAAACCATGCTGTTTTAAAAATAGATTTTACAACTGCTAAATTCTTCTTAATGCTAGATGGCTTTAGTTCCTGACCATCTTCTCTCGTTAAATGAGCAAGAAAATCTCTAATATGTTTTGGCTTGATATCGCTCATTTTATAACATCCTAATTCAGGAATCAGTTTAGTTTCGATAAACCTACAGTAATACTCATATGTACTTATAACTAAATTTCTCTTAGCTTCTTCCAAATACATATTACAATATTCTTCTAAAGACATTCTTTCACCAGATAAAATTCTTCCATTTAGCACCTTTTCTTCAAATTCCATTGCAAACTTCTTTGCTTCTTTCTCTTGTTTGGCAAAGGTTGCAGTCTTAGGAATAAAAGTAGTTGTCTTCCTGATTTGTTTTCCTGTGCTATCTACACCAATAAATACGGTAATTTTATAAGTTGTTCCTTTGTTTCGCTCAATTCTTTGGATAGATGCCATAACAATACTTCCTTTATGATATTTTATTCATCCATTCTTCTTCTGGGTCTACATATTCACCAGTTAATTTATCTACCAATAAATAGTTATGGTCATAAACATCTTCAGGCATCACTTCTTCTAACATTTCTTTATTTAATTGTTTGGCACGTTTGGCTTTGTAACGCTTTGCTTCCTGAATATCATTATCATTTAAACATAATAAAGATAGCATGGCATCTGATACGGGATTGTCATCATTTAATCCTTTCCTATACATTCCATAGGTAACTGCCTTATGAATAATTGCTTTCTTCATTCGTTCTGCAGACAATTGTCGGCTATAAACTCGCTGCATTTTTAGACCAACTGGATTTGGTGCTACATCTACTAATTTGGTTCTTCTTAATGCTATCCAAAAGCCACAGTTTGGTCTTCTCGATTTGTTACTATCTCCTGTTTTTTCTACGAGTCGAAATATCTTATCGGTCAAATAATCTACAATCAAACGACGATTATCTAAAAAATCATAAATTCTTTTTGCTTCTGCTTTACTTATATTATTCTTGATAGGCAAGATTTTATAAGACTTCGAAGCTTTACGCATTAACTGAAATTCCACGTTAATGATAAGATTGATAGGCGGTGTTAATCTATCCGCTAAAGTAATCATAGCATCTGTTATACTACCAGATTCTTCATGTTGCAACATAAGATGTTTACATTCTTGCCTATATCGTTCATTCTTGCCATGTTCATAATAATAATTTAACCTAGCAATCGTAACATACTTCCAGGAACGTCTTAAATACGCTTGTTCATAAATGTTGAAATCATATCGATTGATTAGATTATGAAATAACCATGTTTTTAAAAAGAAAGACTTATAACCTTCCTCAATCACTTCCATAGATTTGTTATAAATCCTTAAAAATACTTTTTGTCCTCTATCTCCACGAGAATAATAAGAAAATTCACAATCATTGCTACCTTTATCTACAAAAATATAAGTTGTTTTCCGTCCTAGCCTAGTACAACGCATTTCATTCATGCTTTCTACGTTAAAAAATTTCTCTGGTTCACTCAAATAGTTAGAATGCCAACAAAAATCTGTTCGGTTCTCTTTTACTTCTTTAATATGTAAGTTGTACATCTTACAGATAGCTTGAACCCATGCATAAGATTTTTCAAATGCCTGAGTTACGCCATAAGTCCATAACATTTCTGACCTTATTTGTACAATAATTTCACTTGTAGTAGATAATTCTACTTCGTTCCCTGGAACTACTGGTGCAATAAAGATATCAAATTGTCCTGGCATTTCTAGGGAAAAATTATAGTACTTGGAAAACTTTAAGTTAGATAAATTGAGATAATCTTGCATCTCTGGAATAAATAATTGAACCACATCACCTGTATATGCTTTTTTGGTTGCTCTTAAATTTAACTTTTCAATGGCATGACGAAAAGCCAACACGTTTTTGTCTTGGCTCTCTACTGTGAAATCTTCCTGAAGTTTCACGCTATAATAAAACGTGTCAATGTTATGTAAAAACTTCTTTGTTTTCATTTCAAACCAAAAGATGCGGTCTTTTTCACTCATTTCTTCGTATAAAACACACTTGGAAATTCTTTGTTTGTCAATCATCATAATGCAGCACTCCGTTTTTTAATATAATTTTTTATGTCTACGTTTATAAGCCTTCGAATAATTCACTCCATCCATATTTACGGATTCCGTTCCTACTCTTAAAGCAAGTATTTCTTCTGAGGACATCATCTGTCCTTCTTTCATGTCTTTCTTTAACTTTTCGACACATTCATACGTGTCATACGCTTGATAATCTTTGTCGTTTACAAACCAACAAAGGATTCTCTTACAAGCTACATTGGCAGGACTAGAAGCTTGTTCTAGTTCCCAAGCGTCATATTCTTTCTGAAATTGAAATCTCCATACTTTTTCACATGATAAGACATAGCTTGTGACTTGTCGCATCAGAGCATCTACATGTCCAAATCGTTGGGCGGTATAAAAAATAGAAATGTTCCAGTGTCGGCATGTTAAAATGGAATTAAGTAGCAGAGGGTCTATGTTATTCCTGAACGCTCGACTATTTAACTCGCTACCAGCCTCATCAATCAATACTAAAGTTACGGTTAATGTATTATTTGCATCATCTTCATCACGAATGGTATCTGTCGATAATACCACTTGTTCTAAAGAAGCAAGATGTTCATAAGGGATTCCTACTAAATGTACATTACTTACTATATGTACTCGTTGTGTTACCCATTTTTTTCTACGAGGACAGTAGACTTGCAGCCCATCCTTTGCTCGATAAATCGAGCATACGTGATGGACTGCCGAAAGGGTCTTCCCTTTTCCAAAGAGTCCAATAAATCCTACAATTTGACCTGTTTTCTGTAAACGATATTTCTTATATCTAAAATACAAATAAATATCTTTTATACTATAAATAATGGCTTTGGGTAAATTGCTAATGACAGCTATCATGACATGAGGAGCAAATAAAAATGCTACTACTAAAACTACAATGACATATACCATTAGGTTGCTCTCACTCCTTTTAATAACGTGTTTACTGTAGAAAATATACTGTCTATTAATACGACAAATAAAAGAAATCGAACTGCCACTTCAGTTGGAGATGTAGCACCATCAAGAATAAAATTAATGAGGGTATCCGCCATTATGTATACCTCCTTTCAGCCATCCTCTGACTAGACGCATCGTTTCAAATCCGATTAAAATCAAAAGTAATGAGGAAATTGCATTAATTTCTGAAGATTCTAAAAACTGTAGTAACGCATCTAGTTTGTCTGATACTTCTAATAATGCCATATATATATCATCTATTGTATAAATTGATGTTGTTTCTATTATTTCTTCCATTGTTTCCACTGTTGTTAACATTACTCTATGTAACTGCATTCTATTTCACCTACTTAATACTATTTTTCAAAAGAACGTAAACGCTAATTCCAATCAATACAATCCATCCAATTAATATGATGTTTAAAGGAAATATTTTAAATAATGACAATATTTTTTGCATAATAGATAAAATACCAGAGGTATCTTCTCCTAACTCTTCTGGCGTTGGAGTTGTTAAAACCACTGTTGGGCGAGGCGTAGAAGTTGGTCTTGGGGTCATTGTAACTTTTGGGGTTGCTGTCGGTCTTGGCGTACTTGTTAACCTTGGAGTTGCCGTTGGTCGAGGGGTAAAAGTAACTCCTGGACGAGGCGTTGCTGTCGGTCTTATGGTTGCTGTTGGTCGAGGAGTTGCCGTTAGTCTTGGCGTTGCCGTTGGTCGTGGGGTTGCCGTATTTGTTGGAGTCGGTTTTGGTGTATTCGTTGGAGTTGGTTTTGGTGTATTCGTTGGGGTTGGTGCTATTGTTGGAACTACTAAATCATCAACTTCAAAATTAGCAAGTATAAAGGTACTACTATTAAATGTCCGTGGACCAGCAATATTACCTTCTGCATTTTTAGTAAAATAACGCCCTGAAACGGAAGTAGAAATAGTATAAGTTCCACCACTATACGAAATAGAAGGTACAGATTTAAAAACCCAACACTCATCAGATGTAGTAAAAATATAATATGGATAAGTAGATGCGTATGAACTCAAAGATGATTTATATGTTCGACCATAATTATTTGCCATATATTCAATAGCTTCTCCAAGAGTCAAATATCTTGCTTCTACTTGTTTTGGAACTATACTATTTATCATTACCATTATAACTAATACAAACATTACCATTTGTTTTTTCATATCATTTCTATCTCCCATTATACATTCTAAAAAATCCTACCAGTATCATTGCTACCATTGAATAAGTAAACAATTGTTGAAATGACACACTATATCCTTCTATCGATATTTCTAATGTCATAACATTCTCCCATATATACAACATTAATGTCCGAAAATTCGTAATCTTTCCACTTTCTCTATAATCTTCTATTTCTTTGTCTTTTATCGTTATATCATCTGACCATATAGATTCTTCGTACTGGATACCGTCTTCTTGTTCATACACACAACATAATTTATACTTGTATACTTTTCCTGGTTCCATGAGATGTTTCATAGTTCCTGAACCTGAGAGAAATGTTTCTTCATCTATCAATATATCAACATTCGTTAATGTACTTACTTCATAAAGTTCAATACTTGAACTAATAATTGTACTTCCACTTGTATTATAATTAGCTACTGCCTTGCCTTCTTCTATAGATACTTTCAATTCCACAATAGGTGTTGGTACTGGTGTTATAGTTGGAGTTATCGTTGGTATGATAGATTCTTGTAATGTTCCTAAAACTTCATACCTTACCCAATCAGTAGTTGGATATTGAGCATAATATTGTACGATAAAAGACTGTACATCTGCATCCTTTGGCAAGGTAATACTGCCTTTTTGTGTAGATTGTAACCAAACACCTTCTTCATCCGTGTCATACTGTTCTGTTGTAATCTTCATTACAAAATGAGATTCTCCAGAGGAATCTAGGTAAAATACGGAAGTTTCATCTTCGTTAATTGGATATCCACTCGCTGTAAAATGAAACTGGTAAGTTGTATTTTCTTCTCCTGTTACGATTGTATACAAGAATTCATATATACCATCTTCACCTAACTGTATAGTTTCTGCTTTAATTACTTTTGTATTAACATAACAGCATAAAACTAGACACGTTACTATAAAAATCCATTTCTTCATAAGCATCACCTACCACTAAATGCATTCATAAATCCCATTAATATTGTTAACAAAATGAAAACTATCAGTATTACTCGGATAAGTTCTGGTAAACACCACCAAAGGTATAGTAACAATTCTGTGAAATCATCGTTCTTTATGAAATCAACTATTATCTGTATATATGCGATTATATTGTCAAAAAAATTCTCAATTGACTCACTCATAAAAACAATCCTTTCACTACTTAATTAACTTCCAAACTGCCAATGCTACCATAAAATACATCATGACTATAAAAATATTGATTACCATTCCTGGTAAAAATGGAAATATCACCTGCAACAAACCTTTAATTGCACCTGTAACACCAGAGAAACCCATAATAAACGCTACAATTGTTGCTGGAATATCTAAAAGTAATTTACCTAACTTCACTAGCCAAGAACCACCAGAATCATCTTCTTCTTCTGAAGCATCTACTACTTCTACACTACTTTCTACTCCAATCTCTTCTGCCTTTACACATTCAGGAGGCAATAGAAACGCTATAACAATCAGCATACTGATAAAAAGCATCCTTTTCTTCTGATATTTCATTTTTCTTCACTCCTAAAAAAAGGTGTACCTCCGAGACGGAAAGTACACCCGCAGTGTATTGCATTTAACATTCTAGCTATTCTTTAACTGACTAAATACACCAATACCAATGGTTACAATAGATGCTATTAAAAAGAAATTCAATGGAAACACAGTAAACATTCCGAGAATGGTTCTAGTAACTTCCAAAAGGGAATCTACTAATGTCACATCAAGCCCATTACCAGCATCTGTTAATACCATGGCATTTGTTGCTAAAGCGTTTAACATACCTACTACCTCTCTTTTTTCTACAATCTTATTTATAAGTTACGCTTCACCTTTGCGCTAAGGTCTAAATTGAATTCGTCCCATAGATTCGGGAGTTTGTTCTTGTTTTTTTTGTTCTTTCTGAAAAGAACTTATCTGTTCTGAATTGCCTTGATTCTCTATCAAAGTTTCTGGTTGTACCAATAACAAATCTACTAAAGCAGCAAACTGGTAACCTGTTAATACTCGATTACCAAGTCCTTGCATATATCCCATCAACCAAGAAGAACTTGTTTTATTTTCTTCTTTCACTCTTATTTCTAAATCTTTATATAATTTATTAAACTTTCTATTATGTAAAAATCGAATAACAAGTATCATAAATCCCTTTCTCTTTTCTCATAAAAATGGAAAAGGGAACAATCCCATTTCTGGAACTATTCCCACAGGGAGCTACTAGAATTCTTCCTTTCATTGTTTTCCATTTTAAATATTGTCAATAGTTCTTTCACCAACTCAAAGCTTAAAGTTTCTATTTATTTTCTTTAATAAATTCTAGTCCAACGACTTCTGCTTTCTTAAATTCATTCATTCCATAAACAAATTGGAATTCTTGATTAATATGTTCTGGTTTGATGGAATGCCAACATTCCTCTGAAATAAAGCTGTCTCCTGTCTCAAAACCAATACATCCTTTTTCTTTTTTCTTGTCGCTAAACGGCGAAACATAATGGATTTTGTACCAATATCCTGATTTATCTTTCTTTAAAAACTGTTCTTTTCCGACCAAAGTCATACTAACACTACTCATTTCCTCTCTTCTTCTCTTCTCCTTTCTTACGTTAGTATTTACATCTATTTATAAAAAACTTTCTTCTGGTTCTGCCATTTCTGGACAAGGATATAAAAATTGATAACCAGCGGAAAGCCATGTTCTAACTTCTTTCAATTCTTTTTCCCAATCAGCATCTGGATTTTCTTTCAAAAATCTACTCTTATAATCATTGAATTCTTCTTCATATGTTTTTAATTCTACTCTAATGTTTTCTTCATCTTCTTCAAAAAACTTCACATTTTTCAATGTTTCTTGTATTATATCAATATTGTATCCTAATTGACTAAACTCCTGAACATCTACACCATACTCATCTAAAAATACTAGAAGATTGTTGTTAGGCTTATGATAAAAATCATATTCCTCTAACCATCGTTTCGCTAAAGCACACTCATTGGATTCAAACACGGAAGGTTCTTCTCCTAATAAATCTTTCAAAAAAGTTTCCAATAACTGTGACACTGTAAGATTACGCTTACCACATATTTTAAAAATTTCTTCACAGTGCATATCTGATAACTGCAATGTTACTTGTCTTGGTTGCAATTCATTTCTATAATCTTCTTCTTTCATTTTTCATCGACCTTTCTTTTTTATATCAACCAAAAGCAACTTCTGTTCTCCGAACTAAATTTCCTTTTCTATCAAATTCTAATGTCGCTTCCTCTAAAAAACCAAGTTTTTTCAAATTCATACTTACCACTGCTTTATTCTGTTCTGTAATAATACCTCTAACAACCTTACCTTTTTTTATCAGTACAAGTCTTCCATCATTCCAACAAGCATTTCTATAATTCTCTTCCAACTTCTCCAATATTCTTAAAGCAACCTTATAATCTGTTGCAATATTTAAAAAATAACTAGCAGACTCTTCTAATATTTCTTCTAATTCGTCATAAGCTCCAGAAGCTACAAAAATTTTTAAACGGTTTACAATAATAAATTCACCATTTGGATATTTCTCAAACATAAAATCTCTAAATTCTTCATCTGTTAAAGAAAAAGGAATTTTGTCATCCTGCTCATACTCATGCTTGATTACTACATAATCATTTAGTTCAAATTGTTCACTACACATTTGAAGGAATTCTTCTTTATTCATTTTTCCACCATCGACCTTTCTCATCGACCTTTAGACTCACAGAGAGGATGAAACTCGAGTAATCCTCTCTGCGATAGTTAACACCAGCATCGATGACTCTGGTGATAACTTCTTGGATATACATTTACAAATAATGCCAACCTCGCTATAATATAAATTGAAAAGAATATAGGTAGCATCCACTCTACCTAGAAAGGAGGCAATTATGGAACCCATTTATGTACATCCGCTTGTATTTTTTGGCGTTTTTGCCATTTTAGGTCTCATTTTCAGAACACCTAAAAGATAACAACATTTATAACAAAAGCTCTAAAGCTTAGTTATCGGAGTGCTGCATCCACTCAGCTATAGATGCAGCTGATACTTGTAATATAACAATGATTATTCCATCCTTACAATTATTTGCAAATTGACAAGATTTGCGTTATAATAAAGAATGGCTTAATTTAAGCCGATTAAATATGAAAGGAGGTTTTTCGTCCCATGAGTTCCCTTGAAATATGCGGATGGATTGTCTTTTTGGGTACCATCCTAGTATGTTACATAAAAAATAAACTTTTTGGATAAGACATTATCCTCACACCCTACATAATTAACCGAATTGCTGTAAATCCCACCTTACAACAATTTCCTTTCAAACTCACATTTGTAAGTTTCTAAATAAATATTAGCATACATTTGTGAATTTGTCAACCATTAAACTTACATTTGTAAGTAAGGAGAAACATGAAAACTATAGAAAGAATTTTAATTACTGCTGAAGAAAAACATATCAAACAAGCTGACATTGCTAAAGCTATTGGTAAAGGTACGTCTCAAATTACTAATTGGAAAAACCGTAACAGTGACCCTCCTATAGAACACCTACCAGCAATTGCTAAACTATTAAATGTATCTGTAGAATGGCTTATCACTGGAAAAGAATCTGTAACGCCTTCGCTTCCTATTCTTCAGGAAGACAAACAACGCTTATTAGATTTCTATGACCAGTGCAGTTCTGAAGGTCAAAGCAGAATTATGGAACAAGCGGAATTTATTGCTCAGAAACATCCTCGACAAGAGGAAAAATTATCAAAATACAAGATTGGTTAAAAGAAAGGAACAAATGACATGGAAATCATTATTATCTTAATTTTATTAATTGCCGTTATAACACTATCTATTTGTTTACTAAAATTAAAACAAGGTACATCCAAACCAAATAATCAACAAACCCCAAAAGAACCTGAACAGAACAAAGAACAAAAAGATGAATCTTATAGCTCTGATTTTGACTATTCTTATATGCCTTATAAAAAAGCTAACTTATTAACTAAGACAGAATATGCTTTCTTTTTCGCACTAATGAAAGAATGTAACAAACGTAAAATCATGGTTTGTCCTAAAGTGCGTTTAGAAGATGTTGCCTATGTCACTGATAAAAATAACCGTTTGAAATATAGAGGCTACGTAAAGTCAAGACATATTGATTTCATTTTAGTAACTATGCGTTGTGAAATACTTGCTGGTGTAGAACTGGATGACCCTAGCCATGACAATGAAAAAGCTGCTAAGACAGATAGATTTAAAAATGAGTTATTTAAGACAATTGAAGTACCTCTCATCCGAATCAAAGTAGGAACGGATTATGCTACAGAACTGAACACTGTTTTTAATCAATTAAATTTAACTGGAGTTAGTACAAAAACAGCTGAAAAATGATAATATCTTTCCTAATCAATCAAAAAAGACACTCTAACATAAAAATGCTAGAATGTCTTTAATACTTCTTGACAATTTGCCTCGTAAGGCTTATATTATAAGTAACAGGGAAACCCGAAACGGTTCGCCCCGACTAATGATTTCCTACTGCATAATTATGCAGCAGCCGTCATTGCTGGTGACAATGGCGGCTATTTTTTACGGCTGTTATAAATCTGTAAAAACAAACCTATGAGAGCCACGATAAAAGTACAAAATTCGAAAAATTCTGAATATGTAATCATCGTCATCCCTCCTTTCGTTTTCGTCTGGAGGGATTGATTTTATCCCTCCGAGTCCTGAACTGGAGGGCGAGCCGCCTCGCTTTGATTTCCCTTGATTGTTATGATATCAAAAAATGACAGATTTTGCAATATTAAATTCTATCGCTTGCCAAAAAAATACGCTACAGAGCAGCTTGTTCTGGAGCTATTCTTTTGCCCCTCACGGCAAAAGAATCCAGCTCCAGAATCGGACCCCATACGGTCCGACTGCTCTGTCAATCTCTTTTCCTAAAATATGCTAAATTATAAATTAATTTTTAAAAATCTCTTTTCTATTGTTTCCTATTTTTTCTTGGTTTTCCTGAAGGCTTTTTCTATTTTTATACTTTTGTTTAAAGTTTCTTTGTGTCTGCTTTTTTTCTTGCAGTCATTTTTTTGTTTCTGTCTGCTTTTCTTTCTTTTTCGTGTACCATTCCGACCCCTCCTAGCGCCTTTGGCGCGCTCCTCCCCTGCCCCCTCCCAGGGAGGAGCTTGGTAAGCGATACTTTCTTCATTTTCCTAAAGTTTTTTTCTAGCTTTAGACTTGTGTTTAAAGGTTTGGGGATTTCTGTTTATTTCCCACCACCTCTCTCGGCTTCGCCGCGTCTCTCCTGACCCGCCCAAAGAGACTTAATTAGCTTTACTTTCTTCATTTTCCTTAAAGTCTGTTTCTTCAAAAAAGAAACAATAAAAATTTCCTCAGAATGGCTTGCTAGGAAATTCTCAAAACAGCCTAGAACCCGCTTAAATAAAGGCTTTTTCTTAAAGTTTCCTGGTATTTTCAGACCACCTAGTAGAAACTGGTGGTCAAGATTCGTTTTTCGCCATCGCTCCCACTCGTCAAGGGCTACAGCAAGTCGGTAAAAAGCACCGACCCTTGACTTCGCTCCCGCTTACATTTTCTCGGTCAATCTATAATAGACGTTTCCTCTACATCCTTTTTTAATTTCTATATCCTTTGGGAAGTCACTCCCACTCGTCAAGGGCTACAGCAAGTCGGCAAAAAGCGTGCCGACCCTTGACTTCGTTCCCGTTTACGTTTTCTCGGTCAATTTATGTTTTGAGGTCGCACCGTGTGGGGTGCGATTTTTGGAGCTGGATTCTTTTGCCGTGAGGGGCAAAAGAATAGCCCCAAAAACAAGCCGCTTTCGTTTCTCTTGCTTCCTATACGTTATTTCTCACCTTTTTTCTATGAAAAGCTCTATTTTATGCTTCATTTTCATTACCAGTTCGCTCACTAATTGAAAAAACAAGGGCGATGCAAGTCGCAAAAAGACGCGACCCTTGTTTTTTAATTTTTTTCTGAGTATCCTCTCGTTGCACGAAGGGAGAACTAAAAAAGCATTAGTCCCCCCTTCGTTCACCTTCAAGTATATCAGAAAAACCGTTTCGCTTGTTTTTCGATTTGTTTTTAGATTATTTTACCCCCTCCGCCCCCTAAAAGGGGGAACGCACTCCAAAAGAACTAAATGGGGTGCTAGCTTTATGCTGATTCTACAATTATAGTTTTTTCTCGTAATGAAGGGGTCGAGGGTTCAAGTCCCTTTTTCAGCTTTAAAAACCTTGGAAAAAACTACTTCCAAGGTTTTTCTATTTATTGTAATATATAAAAATGTCTCTCAAGTACATTTTTTAAAAAATAAGAAAGAATTTTATTACTTTTATACGTTAATCTAACAAGGTCTTTCCTAGGAAATAAAAAAATCTCTTGAATTCTCAAGAGACCTACAAAATCTATATATTTATTTCTTTTACTGCGGATGAAGGGACTCGAACCCCCACGCTCTCGCAATAGAACCTAAATCTATCGTGTCTGCCAATTCCACCACATCCGCATA
>CALAEX010000034.1 GCA_937891165.1 uncultured Lachnospiraceae bacterium
TATTAAATCTCTAAAGACACAAAATTATTTACAGTCTCGAACAGTAACTTTAACACTATACTTTTGCTTTAACTACAGTCCTACTCTTTACATAGATGTAAACAGTAGCCTATTCTATCACCATTACTTCTACTGGCATTACATACAAAGCATTCCCTGTTTCTTTTTCAATCATAATTAATGTAACAATTGCTTCTCCTTCTTGTACTGGTGTTACATTTCCTACATTATCTACCCAAACAATCGTTGGTTCAGAAGAAATCCATTGATAGTCATAAGCTTCTGCCTTCCAATTTTCAACACCATAAAAATTCAAATCTACTCGTTCATTTCTTCTTAATACAAGAGAATCAAAGGTACACGAACTAGAAGTACCAAGTAAAATTGGTGCTTCTGTATTTTCTGGAACTACAACTTGCATTGATTTTACATTTAAAAAGTTTCCAGTTTCTTTATTTTTTAATCTTAAACTTAGCGTTGCTACACCTGATGTATTTGCTTGAATGTAGCCCACTTCATCTGTTGTCATAACAGATTCATCAGAGCTTTCCCAATCATATTCGTATTTTTCTCTCATCCAATTCTTAACGCCCCAAAAATCTATATCCATACGTTCTCCTAAGAACAACGTACGAACTAAAGAAATATCACTCCAAGAAGTTCCAAGACGAATTGCTTCTAATGCTTCTGTTGGGTCATTTTTAATTTTTGGTTCTTCTTCTACAATTACTACAATCGTTTCTGTTCTCTTATTTTCACCTTCTCCTATGGATGCAATAATCTCTGCCATACCAAAATGCTTCATTGTTACATGACCATTTTCATCTACTTCTACTACATTTTTATTTGTGCTTTCCCATACTACATTTTCTTCTAAAGAAAGATTTGCGATAGAAAGTTGATTCGTTGTTCCAACTTCTTGTACAAGAAATGTTACTTTATTTCCCTGCTCATCTAAAATAATTTCATTAGTAGATTCTACAAAAGTCATACCTGGCATTGTTGTTATTGTTGGCACTACAGTTACTGTCGGAATTGGACTTATCGTTGGTACTGGTGTTGCTGTTGCACTTGGTGTCGGAATACTAGTAGGAACTGGCGTTACAGTTATCGTTGGTTGTACCAATTCTTCCTTTTCCTTGATTACAAGTTTTGTACCATTCCAAGCAATATAAGCACTATTGTCACTATAATAAAGACTATTTAATACGTTATCACATTGTACTACATTTTCCACTACATTGTATGCCGTACTCAATGTATTGATTTTATTTTCCCAATTTTCCACATTATAAGAATATGCACCTATTTCTTTTAAACTTTTCATATTTTCTACAGGCATTCCAACTACATAACCACTCCAATCATTCTCACTTGTTCCTTTTTCATCTTCTACAAGTGTTGTTCCTTTGTAAATTGTAGCATTCGTAGAATAACAACGTTCCATTGTTCCATTTTTAGCACTACTCGACCATAATCCTACAATACCTCCAACACAATAAGCATTATTATCCCCACTAGCAAGAGTTGCTGTTATTTGTCCACAGTTATAGCAATCTGAAACTACTACATTATCACCACTTTTAGCCACTAACCCTACAATACCTCCAACATTATGTCCACCTATAACAGTTCCATCATTATAACAATTAGAAACAATACAAGAAGTACATACCTGTCCTACAATACCAGCAATTGCATTACTACTTGCTTCTCCACTTGCTTTAATTACTCCATGATTATAACAATCACGAATGGTTACATTTCCAACCGTTCCAGAACCACCAAGAATACCTGCTGTATTCACACCTTTAGAATTTACATTACCTATATTTGTACACTTTTTAATTGTGATGTACTTTGCTTGCATTACAATGCCACCAGCATAACCACCTTTAGAACTCACATTACCTGTATTATAGCAATTTGTAATCATAATATCTTCTGCATCACTAATACCAGCCGCATTTCCTATAATACCACCTACTGCTAATGTACCTGTGATTGCACCTGTATTGATACAATTTGACACAGAAACTCCACGAACTCCTTGGTTTAAATCTGTAATTTGAGCAATAATACCTGCTGTACGGCAATTAGCTATTGTACCACTTTGAGTAATTGCACCACTATTAGAACAGTTTGCCACTGTACCAGAAGCTACTTCTGCTACAATTCCAGAAATTCTTACATTTGGACCACCAATCACAGTAATATTACCTGTATTCGAACTATTTTCAATTTTTCCTCCGACACTACGAGCACAAACTCCTGCTACAAATAAAAAGTCTTTTTTATTTGAAAAACTTTCTCCTGAAACCAATATATCTGTGTTGTTCACACAATTTCTAATAATACCACTATTTTCACAAACGATACCTGCAATTTCTGCAACACCAATAAGCCCACTTGTCTTTGACATTGTTCCTGTTATAACACATTGGTCAATCATACCATGATTTACATTAACAAGCAAAGCATAATGAGCTTCTTCATTATTTGCAATTACCATACCTTTTGTTTCAATTCTTACATTTTTTACTGTTCCAGTAGTTCCTACAAAACCAAATAAAGCACTATCAGAATAATTACTTACTGTAATTGTATAATTATCTCCACTAAACTCCCCATTATATGGATATTCTTTCGTACCAATCACATTCAATATAGCTTCTGTTGCATCAATAGAATTCATCACTTTAGCATTGTAATTTGGAATATCATCTATAGAAGCTACTGCTTCTCCATTTTTATTTCTAACTACTACTGTTACTTTTTCTTTTTTTACTACTTTAGCTAATATATTTAAATCATCTGCTGTATCAATTTGATAATATCCTGTAGTCTTACCTTCTGGAATATAATACTTTAACTCATCCTCTACAATATAAGTAGTCCCACTTTTTGCTTCTTCCTTTGCATAAGCTGTCATCAAACAAAAATTACTTGGTATAAATAACAATACCATTATCCATAACATAATATTTTCTACCATTCGTTTTGTTTTCATTTTATTTTTCCCTCTCTCACTTAACCTACATTTTCTTTTTTATATCTTGTCAGAAGAAGAAATCTCATCGTCTTCTTCTAATAATTCTTTTACAAATTTCCTTGCTTTATTTACACGTTTTCCTTTTAATTTATAACTAAACATGGTAACCATTTGAGCAAAATCTTCTATTAATTCTTGTTGTTCTATTTCTTCTGTATCATCTAGTACTTCTATTTCACACTCATACAAGCTTGCTATATATTCCACTAATTCAAAACCAACTCTTAAGAGTCTATCTCTATACAAGACAACTATTTTTTCTACTTTATTTTGTGATATCTTTTTTAGTAATTCTTTTAATCCTTTTTTCTTATAATTTGTTCCTAAACCAATATCACTAATAATTTCAAATGGCTTTCCTTGTGCTTCTAAATAACATTGTATTTGCTCTATTTGCTTCTCTAATTCGTCCTTTTGCTTATTACTAGAAACCCTACAATATCCAATCACTACTCTATCTAAGTTTACTTTTCTTTTCATTAACTGATGTAATTGCTCCCGAGAATAATATCGATAGCCATTACTAGAAGTATGATGCGGATGAAGCTTTCCATTTTTATCCCAATTTCTCAATGTTTGTGCTGATACACCTAAAATTTTTGAGAATTCATGGATAGAATAGTAATCACTCATTCTAACGTCTCCTTTACCAATTTAAGGTATATTTTATCAAAATAACTTTAAAAAGTCAATTATATATTATAGTTTTTATAACTTTATAATTACTATCTAGCCTATTTCTATTCTATGAATCAAACATATATTTGTAATCCACTTCGCTACTTATAAATAGTAAGTTACTATAAAAGTTAAAAAAATCGCCTGTCAACATATGACAGACGATTTTTTTCTTAATAATTTTCTTTTCTAACTTCAAAATAAGCTTGTGGATGATTACAAACAGGACAAACTTCTGGTGCTTTTGTTCCCTCAACGATATGACCACAATTACGACATTCCCAAACAGTAACTTCACTTTTTTCAAATACTGTTTTATTTTCAATGTTTTGAAGCAAAGCACGATATCTTTCTTCATGAGCTTTTTCAATTGCAGCTACTCCACGGAATTGCTCTGCTAGCTTATGGAAACCTTCTTCTTCTGCCTCCTTTGCCATTCGTTCATACATATCCGTCCATTCTGCATTTTCTCCTTCTGCCGCATGAAGAAGATTTTCTTCTGTTGTACCTAATTCTCCAAGAGCCTTAAACCATAACTTTGCATGCTCTTTTTCATTCTGTGCAGTCTGAAGAAATAAATCAGCAATTTGTTCATAACCTGCTTTTTTAGCAACGGAAGCAAAGTATGTATATTTATTTCTTGCCTGAGACTCACCTGCAAACGCTTCCCATAAATTTTTTTCTGTTTTTGTACCCGCATAAGGATTCTTTTTTTCCATAAATAATTATCTCCTTGTTTACTATTGACATATTAAAAAAAACACTTTTATAATACCATTATAACACTTTTGCGTCAATTATTATTCCAAAAATACACCAAAATAACTATCTATTTTTTACTCTAAAAACATTCTCTCTAATTTTTTTGCACAATCTGCCATTTCTTGAACTTTAGAGAACACCGTTTCTGCATTACTTCCTTCACAATGCCTATCTGCTTCTAATGTAAGATATCCCGCATAACCTATCTCACGCAAAGCTTCTATCACAGCATTAAAATTAATATCCATTGTAAATGGAAGTTGATGACTATCATGATGACGGTCATTATCATGAATATGTAATGCTTGTAAATGTGAACCAAGAGCACGTATCATTTCTGGTGCTGACGTATGAAGTCCTCTCATTTCTGCATGTCCAATATCCAGACAAGCAACAAAATACAGGTCATTTACTGCCCTTATATGTGCTAAAAAACTTTCTGGGTCACTGCAAGCTGCTGGTGCTGCTTCCTGCTTTTCATTATTCCAATTCCACATATTCTCTGTTGCTATTTTTACTCCATGCTCTTTTGCAAATGGAAGAAGTTCTAAATACATTTCAGCATTCTCTAAAGGACTCTTATTATTGTCAGGATGAATAATACAAATCGTACCGCCCGCTTCCGCAGTACATTCAATCGCTCTTTTTAAATATCCTCGAATTTCGTCACAATACACTGGAAATGGAGCAAGCGACTGATTACAAACAATTCCATTCTCTAATGCAATCTTCTTTAATTTTCTCGCAAAAGACAAATATTCTTTCGATTGTAAAGGATGACTCGATGGAATCAAACATCGATTGCCCCAATCATACTTTGCCATATCAAACATCGAAAAATCAAACGCATCAAAACCTGCCTTTACAACCATACGCACTGCTTCTTCCTCACCTACATACTTTGCAAAAGAAGCAATTTCTGTTGAAATTTTCATTATCACACCACCTTCTCTTATACAATTCTTTGAATCATCTCTTCCATCCATTCTTTCCTTGCCAACTGATTAATCCATTCCTTTGGAATACCTTTTTCTCCACCGATTCCATAATAAATGCCTGCAATACCTCCTGCCACTGCCGCAACAGTATCCGTATCATCTCCAAGTTCCACCGCTCTTATGACACAATCTCTATAATTTTCTGTATTCATAAAGCACCATACTGCTGCCTCTAATGTATCCACTACATAACCAGTACTTCTAATTCTTTCCCTTGAAAAAGAAGCAATCTGTGGAATATTCTCGCATTCATCCACACAACAAGTAAGATTTTCTACTGCCTGTTCTTTTTTCATACCTTTCATAAGATTTTCAACAAGTTGTATATAAATTCTACAACACATCAAAGAAATCTTATGTCCATGCGTAAGACTAGATAAATCAACTATGTCATCTATCGTATGTTCTACAAATGCAATAGGCAGAATTCTCATAAGAGAACCATTTCCATTATCGTGAAGACCTTTTCCTCCACATGCAAGTGGAGTTTCTCCTTCTTTATATCTTCCAATTGCTGTAACAGTTGTACACCCTACATCAAAACATTTACCATATGGACAATATTCTCCCTGACATAACCAACTACTAAATCTATTCATTAAATCTTCATAATCAAAATAATCACATTCAATAAAACTCTCTAATGTTGCCAAAGTCATTGAACTATCATCCGACCATGTTCCAGCAGGCTGATGATGTGTTCCAAAACCAACCATATCTTCTACTTTAAACGAATCCCTTCTTTTAAATTCAAACGGAACTCCTAGTGCATCCCCAACAATAACACCAAACATCGCACTTTCCAAAAATTCCCCATTTTTGAATCGTATTCTTTTCTTTTCGCTCTTTTCCATACTTTTTATATGCTCCTTTCTCTATTTAATTCTTTATCTTCAATTCTACTTTAATATACCATAAAATATGTATTGCAACAATAAGCATACTGTCAAAATTTACACATTTATTTTAATAACTATAAATGAGCAAGTTGGTTCTTCCGCAAATTTACGTTTTTTTATTTAAATCATTTTGTGGATTACTGGTATATACTGGGATTTAAGAATCCTTTTTTTGTAAAATACAAAAAAATGCGGAAGAACCAGCAAGTTCGTGATTTTGCATAAAAGAAAGACACCTTGGTTTAAAAATGTTGTATAATGAAAGTAACCAAACAACCATTTGCAACATTCAAGAAAGAAGGTGTCTCTCGCAAATACTATAATACACCATTCTTCATTCATTTACAACCAGTTTAAAAAATTAAATTTATGCAACTTTTATTCCAACCGAGTAATCAACCATTTCATGAGCATCTTGATTAGTATTTTTATTTCCGGATATAATGGTCCGTAGAATTCAGACAAAATTTTAAATAGTTTATCGTTAGGTCACA
>CALAEX010000035.1 GCA_937891165.1 uncultured Lachnospiraceae bacterium
GCAAAACAAGAAATCAAAGAGTTTACAAAACAAGCACCAAAGATGTTAAGTAAAGAAGTGAAAAGCCGAACTGCTATGGCAATTGAAGGAAATGTGTATCGAGTACAAAATGTTTCTGAAAAATTAACTGTTTGGAAACGTCGTACAACAACAACATAATCATTAAGAAGGTAAGTCTCTCATAAAATGTTCAATGCATTTGAAGTGAGAGGCTTTTCTTTTGTTTTTTGTGGAAATTTCTATACAAAATCAGTTTTTTGTATTATAATTGGCTAGTCTATCCTAAAATGGATAATTTTAATTGGTAATAGATGAATGAAAGGATGAATTAGAGAGTTTAAAGAAAGGAGGCAGTCATGAAACTAAAGGCAGTATTTTTTGATATGGATGGTTTAGTGTTAGATACAGAAAAATTATATACTCGTTTTTGGCAAGAGGCTGGAATTGCAATGGGTTACCCTATGACAAAGGAACATGCTCTTGGAATGCGTAGTTTAAATCGGGAAGCAGGTCTTTTGAAAATGCAGTCTTATTTTGGAGAGTCTGTGGATTATGATGGTACAAGAAAGAAGCGTATTGAGTTGATGGATGCTTTTATTGAAAAAGAAGGTGTCGAAGTAAAACAAGGGTTAGATGTGTTGTTGCGTTATTTAAAAGAGCAGGGAATTAAAACAGCGATTACAACTTCTTCTCCCATCGAGAGAACCATTTCTTATTTAAGTATGGTTGGATTAGAACATAGCTTTGATAAGTTAATTACAGGATATATGGTGAAAAAAGGAAAACCAGAACCAGATATTTATTTATATGCATCACAACAATTTGGTTTTCAGCCATCCGAGTGTATGGTATTAGAAGATTCTCCAGCAGGAATTACTGCTGCCTATCGTGCAGGGTGTCTTCCTGTAATGATACCAGACCAAGATGAACCAACAAAAGAAATCGAGGAAATGTTGTTTGCTAAAGTAAAAAGTTTAGACTTAGTAGTGGAATTGTTAAAAAAAGAAGTAGAATAGTTATTGACGGTTTTATAATTCAATGCTATAATGGTTTAAATGGATAAAGCGTTTAAGAAAGAAAGTTATTGTAAAGCAAATTTGTATAGATAAAGTAATACAGTGCGTTACAATAATTTTAGAAAAATTTAAAAAAGTTACAAAAGTGAGGAAGAAAGAGATGCCTATTACAGAGTTCTTAGAAAGAAATGCGAAAGAGTTCCCAAATGATATTTGTTTAGTGGAAATCAATCCAGAAATTAAAGAAGACAGACGAGTAACTTGGAAAGAGTATGAATTGATTGAGCCAAGTTCAAAAACAAGTTATCGTAGAGAAATTACTTGGAGTGTATTTAATGAAAAAGCAAATCGATTTGCCAACTTGTTAATTCAGCGTGGTGTAAAAAAAGGAGATAAGGTAGCGATTCTGATGATGAACTGTCTAGAATGGCTGCCAATTTATTTTGGTGTATTAAAGACAGGTGCGTTAGCTGTGCCACTCAATTTCCGTTATTCTTCCGATGAAATTGAATATTGTGTGAATTTAGCAGAGGCAGATGTGCTAGTCTTTAGTGATGCATTTATTGGTCGTGTGGAAGAAATAGCAGACCGTATTAGTAAGGGAAGATTATTGATTTTTGTTGGGGAAGGTTGTCCAAGTTTTGCAGATGATTATAATTCTCTTTCTGCGAATTGTTCTAGTCGTTCTCCTGAAATTGAAATTACAGATGAGGATGATGGAGCAATTTATTTTTCGTCTGGTACTACTGGTTTTCCAAAAGCGATTTTACATAAACATCGTAGTTTAGTACATGCTTGTAAAGTAGAGCAAAATCATCATGGACAGCAAAAGGATGATGTCTTTTTATGTATTCCTCCATTGTATCATACAGGTGCAAAAATGCATTGGTTTGGTAGTTTGTTGTCTGGTGGTAAAGCGGTATTATTAAAAGGAACAAAACCAGAATTTATTTTAGAAGCAGTATCTAAAGAAAAATGTACGATTGTTTGGTTGTTAGTGCCTTGGGCACAGGATTTATTAGAGGCGATTGAGAGTGGCAGAGTAAATTTAGCAGATTATGACCTTGCTCAATGGCGTTTAATGCATATCGGAGCACAGCCAGTACCACAGAGTTTGATTAAAAAATGGAAGAGTATTTTCCCAAATCATGCATATGATACAAACTATGGTCTTTCGGAATCCATAGGTCCTGGTTGTGTACATCTTGGTATGGAAAATATTCATAAAGTTGGTGCGATTGGAAAAGCAGGTTTTGGTTGGGAAGTGAAGATTGTAGATGAAAATCGTCAAACTGTTCCAAAAGGAGGTATTGGTGAATTAGCAGTTAAAGGTCCTGGTGTTATGACCTGTTATTACCATGATGAAAAAGCTACCAATGAAGTATTAGCAGATGGATGGCTCTTTACAGGAGATATGGC
>CALAEX010000036.1 GCA_937891165.1 uncultured Lachnospiraceae bacterium
TCTATGCATACAGATAGGCGGCCTTTGTTTTTTTCAGAATGTATATTTGAATTTTCATTGTAAAGCGGATATTTGTACGCTACATTTGATACTCTACCATTTAAAGTTTCCTTTATTTGAGATGGCGGAGTGTTTGTTGCATGTTCAAAGAGTTGAAAATCTACAAATTTTCGTTGTTTATCTAATAATGCATATGCGATATAAATTTTATTTGATAGTGTGATTTTTGTAGCACCAATTGTATTTTATTTACTTCAATTGTAATCATGATTTCGACACAAAAGAATGGTATATTTGTTTTAAGGATTATCGTTATAAAATATGATTAAAGGAATGAATGGATATGAAACATATTTCTATTTTAGGCTCTACAGGTTCGATAGGAACACAGACGTTAGATGTAGTTAGAAAAAATCAGGATATTCAGGTAGAGGCATTGGCAGCAGGCAGAAATATTGGGCTATTGTTAGAGCAGATTAGAGAATTTGCACCAAAGCTTGTTTGTGTATATGACAAAGAAAAAGCAAAAGAATTAGAAACTTTATTAAAAAAAGAAGGATTTTCTACAGAAGTAATGTCTGGAATGGAAGGTTTGCTTGCTTGTGCTACCATTGAACAAGCACAGATAGTTGTTACTGCTTTTGTTGGTATGATTGGAATTCGTCCAACGATAGAGGCAATTAAAGCAGGAAAAGATATTGCTTTGGCAAATAAGGAAACATTAGTTACCGCAGGGCATTTGATTATGCCATTAGCAAAAGAAAAGAAGGTGTCTATTTTACCAGTAGATAGTGAACATTCTGCTATTTTTCAGTCGTTACAAGGAAATGCAGGAAATAAAGTGCATAAAATTTTATTGACTGCTTCTGGTGGACCATTCCGTAATAAAACAAAAGAAGAATTAAAGCAAGTACAAGTAGAAGATGCTCTCAAACACCCAAACTGGTCGATGGGACGAAAAATTACAATAGATTCTTCGACTTTAGTCAATAAAGGATTAGAAGTGATAGAGGCAAAATGGTTGTTTGATGTAGATGCATCGAATATTGAAGTAGTGGTGCATCCACAGAGTATTATTCACTCGATGATTGAGTATGAAGATGGTGCAGTCATTGCTCAGCTTGGTGTCCCAGATATGAAATTACCAATTCAATATGCACTCTATTATCCAGAAAGAAAGAGTCCAACAGCAGAGAGATTGGATTTTTATAAACTTCGTTCCTTAGAGTTTTATCCACCTAATACGGAAGTTTTTCCAGCACTTTCCATGGCGTATGAAGCATTAGAAATAGGGGGAAGTATGCCTACAGTTTATAATGCAACAAATGAATGGGCAGTGGCAGCTTTTTTAGAGAAAAAGATTGCTTATACGGAAATTGTAGAGTGTATTCGTAAAGAAATGGATAGACATCAAGTAATTGCGAATCCATCGTTAGAAGATATTTTAAGAACGGAACAAGAAGTTTATCAGAATCTTTCTTAAAGTTTTATCATAAATTTTGTGTAGTACAGTAGAAAGGGATTATATGAGTATTATTATATCTATTTTAGTATTTAGTATCATTATCATTATCCATGAGTTGGGGCATTTTTTATTGGCAAAGGCAAATGGAATTGGAGTAGTAGAGTTTTCGATTGGTCTTGGTCCAACGGTGGTAGGAATTAAAAAAGGGGAAACAAAGTATTCGATTAAATTATTACCATTTGGTGGTATGTGTCAGATGGTGGGAGAAGATACAGAGCAAAATTCAGGGGAAGAAAATGCATTTTATTCCAAAGGAGTATGGCAAAGATTTTCTGTTGTTTTTGCAGGACCTTTCTTTAATTTTATCTTAGCATTTGCTCTTTCTTTATTTGTGATTGGATTAGTAGGATATGATGCACCAACAATAGAATCTGTGTCAGTAGGTTCTCCAGCAGAGAAAGCAGGATTACAAGCAGGAGATTTTATTAAAAAAATTGGTGGAGATTCGGTTTCTATTGGACGAGAAGTAGATTCTTATTTTTTATATAACAAAGTAGACGAAACTCCAATCGAAGTAATCTATCAAAGAGATGGAAAAACATATACAACAGAGATTCAGCCTGTATTAACAAAGCAATATTTGTTAGGATTTAGTTATTATCCAAATACAGATGGAGTAGCAGAGGTTCTTTCTGTCAATGAAAATTATCCATTTCATTTGGCTGGAGTTTTACCAAAAGATATTATAACAAGTATCAATGGAACAAAAATTGCAACAGGGGCAGAGTTATCTATGTATATGGATGCTCATCCATTGGATGGTTCTGCGGTTTTCGTTACTTATGAAAGAACATTAGAAGATGGAACAAAGAAGGAAACAACAGTAGAAGTTACACCAATGTTGTATCAAGAAGTATATAGTGTTGGATTTGCTTATAATCTTTCTAGAGAAAAAGTAGGTGTTTTAGATACGCTAAAATATAGTTTTGTTGAGGTAAAATATTGGATTGTTACTACAATAAAGAATTTAGGATTATTAGTAACAGGACAACTTAGCTCCAATGATGTAGGTGGTCCAGTAGCTATTATTGGGACAATAGGAGATGTGTATGAACAGACACAAGAAGTTGGCACAGCGTTAGATGTTGTATTACAAATGGCATACATTACTATTTTATTGAGTGCGAATTTAGGTGTTATGAATTTACTTCCAATTCCTGCATTGGATGGAGGTAAATTGACATTTACATTGATTGAAGCAGTGAGAGGAAAACCAATAGACCGTGAAAAAGAGGGTATGGTACATTTAATTGGTATGATTTTATTGATGATATTGATGGTATTTATTTTCTTTAATGATATTAAAAATGTATTCTTTTAAACAAATCAAATAGAGGAGTAAGTAGCGAAGAGGGTTATCAATATTCGCTTGATGAAAGGAAGGAATTTTAATGGGTTGGTTGACAGATACAAACAATAGAAGAATTACAAAAGAAGTACGCATTGGGAATGTGTGGATTGGTGGAAATCATCCTATTGCGATTCAGTCTATGACAAATACAAAGACAGAGAATATAGAAGCAACGGTAGCACAAATTCTTGCACTAGAAAAAGTAGGATGTGAAATTATTCGTTGTGCTGTTCCAACCATGGAGGCAGCAAAGGCTTTGGCAGAAATTAAAAAACAGATTTCCATTCCTTTGGTTGCGGATATCCATTTTGATTATCGTTTAGCAATTGCTGCGATGGAATATGGGGCAGATAAAGTGAGAATCAATCCAGGAAATATTGGTTCTAGTGAAAAGATAAAAGCAGTAGTAGATGTAGCAAAGGAAAGACAAATTCCACTTCGAGTTGGAGTTAATTCAGGTTCGTTAGAAAAACAGCTGATTGAAAAATATGGTGGAGTAACCGCAGAAGGTTTAGTAGAAAGTGCCCTACATCAAGCAGAATTGATAGAAGATATGGGGTATGATAATTTGGTCATTAGTATAAAATCCTCAGATGTACTGATGTGTGTTAAAGCACATGAACTGATTGCAAATAGAACGAAATATCCGCTTCATGTAGGAATTACAGAGTCAGGTACAGTAACTTCAGGAAATATTAAATCTTCGATTGGTTTGTCTTTGATTTTAGGGCAAGGAATTGGAGATACGATAAGGGTATCCCTTACCGCAGACCCTGTAGAAGAAATTGTTTCCGCAAAACAGATTTTAAAGACATTGGGACTACGAAAAGGTGGAATTGAAGTAGTATCTTGTCCGACCTGTGGAAGAACTCGGATTGATTTGATTGGTCTTGCAAAACAAGTGGAAGAAATGGTGAAAGAATATCCGCTTGATATGAAAGTAGCAGTGATGGGTTGCGTGGTAAATGGACCTGGAGAAGCAAGAGAAGCAGACCTTGGAATTGCAGGAGGGATTGGAGAAGGATTGTTGATTAGAAAAGGAGAAATTCTGCGTAAAGTAAAAGAAGAAAATTTATTGTCAGAGTTGCAAGTAGAATTGAATAAGTTAATTATTTAGAAAGCTTACTCGGTTTTATATCTTATAGGACACGCTTTCGCTCGTGGCGAAACGTAGCAGTACTAAACTCGTGGAAAACCTCGTTAAGTACTGACGTTTCTAAACGGTGCTGATAAGATATAAAATCGAGTAAAGCTTTTGCGAAGAATAGTATACAATATAAATTTCAGAAGTAGAGAAAAGGTGTGAGAAATTTTGAATTTATTTGAAGTGTTTGAAGACCTTCAGGTGAAGAAAGAGCTGGAGAATGCTTTTTTGAAAGTAGAAGTTGTGAAAATTGTGACATCAAGGAGTACAGGAGATACTGTAATTCATTTAAAGTCAAAGCGATTATTAGAGAATTCTGTTGTAATGATGATGCAAAAAGAAATTTTTAAGCAGTTTTTTGGAAAACTTGGAAAGACAGTGAGGCTTGCGATAGAATATGACCTTTCAAAGCAGTATACAGTAGAATCTTTATGGAACTTGCATAAGGATAATCTAATCGAAGAAGTAGCACAAGAAAGTCGTATGGGTAGGTTTCTATTAAAGAATTCACCGATTACATTTGATTGTGAAGCTTCACCAAATCGAATGCTAGTACAATTAGAGGATAGTTTTATCAGTCGTAATATAGCAGAACAATTGAAAGTGTATTTAGAGCGTATATTTTATGAACGATTTCAATTTTTAGTTTCTGTAGAATTTGTATATTATGAGGTAATGGAGCAACAAAAAAAATCTAAGCCAGAAGTATATACGATAGAAATTGTAAAAAAGGAAACCTCGAAAGAAGAAAAGAAAATAGATATAAAGAAAGAGAACTCTACTCAAAATACAATGTCAGCAGGAAAAGAAAAGAAAGAATTTCCAAAGACATATAAGAAAAAATTGCCAGATGACCCAGATATTTTTTATGGAAGACCATTTGAGGGAGAAGTAACACCATTAAAGGAAGTACAAGATGAAATTGGGGAAGTTGTTGTTTATGGTAAAGTGCTTTCCAATGAAGAAATTGCAATGCGAAATGGAGAAAAGTTGATTGTGAAATTTAACTTTACTGATTTGACAGATACGATTTCGGGAAAGTTATTTTTAAAGCCAGAAGAATGGGCAGAAATGAAGGGGAATTTAAAAGCAGGACAATGTATTAAATTAAAAGGGCTTGCATTATATGATAGATTTGATAAAGAAATTACGATTAATTCCATTGTTGGGATAAAGAAAATTTCTAATTTCATTCAGAAAAGAATGGATACTTTTGAAAAAAAGCGTGTAGAATTACATGCTCATACAACAATGAGTGATATGGATGCTGTAGTAGATGCAAAAACTTTAATAAAAACAGCATTTGAATGGGGACATCCAGGAATTGCCATTACAGACCACGGAGTAGTACAAGCATTTCCAGAAGCAAATCATGCACTAAATCCAAAAGATTATAAAGATGATGAAGAAAAAATGCAACGAGCCAAAGATTTTAAAATTCTTTATGGAATGGAAGCCTATTTGGTAGATGATGTGGAGGAAATTGTAAAATATGATAAAGGGCAAACACTAGATACTTCATTTGTTGTATTTGATATTGAAACGACAGGGTTTGATAAGGTAAAGGATAAAATTATTGAAATTGGTGCAGTAAAAGTAGTTCATGGAGAAATTACAGAACGTTTTTCCTCTTTTGTCAATCCTAAAATTCCGATTCCAGCAAAGATTGAAGAATTGACTCATATTTCAGATGAGATGGTAATGGATGCACCAGAGATTGATGTCATATTACCACAGTTTTTAGCGTTTTGTAATGATTGTGTATTAGTGGCACATAATGCTTCGTTTGATACAGGATTTATTAGAAGTAATGCACAAAAGTTAGGACAAGTATTTGATTTTACGATTGTAGATACAGTTGGTATGGCAAAAGTTTTACTGCCAGATTTAAGTAAGTATAAATTAAATATTGTAGCAAAAGAGCTTGGGATTTCATTAGAGAATCATCATCGTGCAGTAGATGATGCCGAGGCAACAGCACAAATTTATGTGAAGTTTTTAGCTATGTTAAAAGAGCGAGGAATTCAAACATTATGTGGAGTACAAGAAAATGCGAAATTTTCTGCAGATGTGATTAAAAAGATGCCAACGTATCATTGCATTCTTTTATGTAAGAATAATACAGGTAGAGTGAATCTTTATAAAATGGTATCCTTATCTCATTTAGAGTATTATTTTCGCCGTCCAAAAATTCCAAAAAGTCTTCTAATGGAAAATAGAGAAGGACTTTTTGTTGGTTCTGCTTGTGAAGCAGGAGAATTATATCAAGCATTATTGACAAATGAATCTATGGACGAAGTAACTCGTTTATGTGAATTTTATGACTATTATGAAATTCAGCCACTTGGAAACAATCGTTTTATGATTGAAAATGAAAAAATAGAGCAAGTAGCAAGTGAAGAAGATTTAATTCGTTTGAATAAAAGAATTGTAGAACTTGGAGAGCAGTTTCAAAAACCAGTGGTAGCAACTTGTGATGTTCATTTTTTAAATCCAGAGGATGAAGTATATCGACGTATTATTATGTCTTGTAAAGGTTTTGCAGATGCAGATAAACAAGCTCCTCTTTATCTTCGTACAACGCAGGAAATGTTGAAAGAATTTGAATATTTAGGAGAAGAAAAAGCAAGGGAAGTAGTGATTGATAATACATTAAAAATATTAGAGCAAGTGGAGAAAATTTCTCCTGTACGTCCTGATAAATGTCCTCCTGTCATTGAAAATTCGGATGAAACGTTGCGAAACATTTGTTATAATACGGCACATTCTATGTATGGCAATCCACTTCCTGATATTGTAAAAGACCGTTTGGAAAGAGAATTGAATTCTATTATTTCCAATGGGTTTGCCGTAATGTATATTATTGCTCAGAAATTAGTGTGGAAATCGAATGAAGATGGGTATTTGGTTGGTTCTCGTGGTTCGGTTGGTTCTTCGTTTGCAGCAACCATGGCTGGTATTACGGAAGTAAATCCACTTCCTGCTCATTATTATTGTACGGAATGTTTTTTCTCTGATTTTGATTCGGAGGAAGTAGCAATAAGTCAAAAGAAAGGTCTTTGTGGATATGACTTGCCCGATAGACTTTGTCCAAAGTGTGGAAAGCCATTGAAAAAAGATGGGGCAGATATTCCATTTGAAACATTTTTAGGGTTTTATGGAGATAAAGAGCCAGATATTGACTTAAATTTTTCAGGAGAATATCAAAGTAAAGCACATGATTATACGGAAGTTATTTTTGGAAAAGGACAGACTTTTCGAGCAGGAACGATTGGTACGTTAGCAGATAAAACAGCATATGGGTATGTATTAAAATATGATGAAGAACATGGCATTCATCATAGAAAAGCAGAAGTAGAGCGAATTGCTACAGGTTGTGTTGGCGTTCGAAGAACAACAGGACAACATCCTGGTGGAATTATTGTTTTGCCAATTGGAGAAGAAATTTATTCGTTTACTCCTGTACAGCATCCAGCAAATGATATGACTGTAGCTACAATTACTACACATTTTGATTATCACTCGATTGACCATAACTTGTTAAAACTGGATATTCTAGGACACGATGACCCGACGATGATTCGTCGATTGGAGGATTTAACAGGAGTAGATGCAAAGACAATTCCAATGGATGATAAAAAAGTGGTATCCCTGTTTCATAGTACAGAGGCACTAGGGATTCAACCAGAGGATATTGGTGGCTGTGACCTTGGTAGTCTTGGTCTTCCGGAACTTGGAACAAACTTTGTTATGCAGATGCTTAGGGAAACAAAGCCAAAATGTTTCTCTGATATGATTCGTATTTCAGGACTATCACATGGTACAGATGTATGGACAAACAATGCACAAACACTTATCAATGAAGGAACTTGTACACTAGAAAGTGCTATTTGTACTAGAGATGATATTATGACGTTTTTAATTTATCAAGGGGTAGAAAAAGGTCTTGCTTTTAAAATTATGGAAAGTGTGCGTAAGGGAAAAGGATTAACAGAAGATATGGAAGCAGCCATGCTTGCACAAGGGATTCCTGATTGGTATATTTGGTCTTGTAAACGAATTAAGTATATGTTCCCCAAGGCACATGCTTGTGCTTATGTTATGATGGCATTTCGTGTAGCTTATTTTAAAGTGTATTATCCATTAGCTTATTATGCTGCTTATTTTGGAATTCGTGCTTCTGCATTTAATTATGCAATGATGGCTCTTGGAAGAACAGTATTAGAGAAACATATGAAAGAAATTAAGGGTAAAATGGATAGAAAAGAAGCATCCCAAAAAGAAGAAGCTACGTATGAAAATATGAAATTAGTACAGGAAATGTATGCTAGAGGATTTGAATTTATGCCAATTGATATTTTTAGGGCGAAAGCCCATGAATTTCAAATTGTAGATGGGAAACTCATGCCAGCACTTGATACGATTGATGGTTTGGGAGAAAAGGCAGCAGATTTGATTGTAGAAGCAGTTAAGGATGGACCGTTTTTATCTAGAGAAGATTTTAAAAATCGTTGTAAAGTAAGTCAAACGGTAACAGATACGATGGCAGAACTAAATTTGTTAGGAGATATTCCAGCAACGAACCAAATCTCATTGATGGATTTGTTTCAATTAGCATAAAGTAGATAAGAGAAAAATGGGCTGTTCTGAATCAAGTTTTCAGAACAGCCCATTTTTAGAAAAGCTTTGTATGTACGGATATTTATTTTAGAATATAAAGTCCTGCACTAGATTTTGAATAATCCTCAGGTTGTGCTAATGCCTTGTCCCAACCATAATAAAAGAGGGAGCCCATTTGTTGTAACAATATATTCATATCCCAATGAATAAAATTGCTTATTAAATCTTTACGTACATAAGGTAGAAGAATTTTTTCAATGCTTGTGCTGACTTTATCCGTATATTCTTCAGCAATTGGCTTGATTTGTGCACTTATTAGATTGCAAATTTCTCTGTAAATTTCATAACGGAACACAGGAAGTTGAACGATAAGTGTATCATTTTCTTTTTTTAATAAACCATGTTTTAAGAAGTTTGCTACCATTACTTCTTCGTGTACGGAAAGGTTTTTCTTCGGATTTTCGGAGAGGGAAAGTAGCAAAGCAATATTCATTTCATCAATCCATTTGTCTCGTTCATCTCGTATATCATTATCATCATTATTTTCATGTGGAAATGGTTCCATTTCAAAATCATTTACAAATTCAATAGTACCATATTCGGAAGTATTAAAGTATTGATGAAGATTTGACCAAGTCTTTCTTCTTAGTTTTTTCCAGATAGAGTTATCAAAATTTTCCTCAGCAAGAATATATTGTACTGTCATGCGGAATTTTCTCTCTGCTTCATCTTTGATATTGTATTTTTTAATATAATGATTTTTACCATGAAAACCGAAAAAGTCACCTGCAATAACATATAAAATCCAAAGCAGATAGTCATAATCAAAATGATTTCCATAAAAATCAAGTGTTGTAATTTTATCTTTTAAGTTCAACAAAATATCATTAATCTTTTTACCATAACCATCATTATGAAAAATATCACAAGCATAAAGTTCTGCTTCTACATATTTGGTATAAGGGAATATACAGTGATTTGCAATATATTTCCCTTTGGTAGGTGAAATCAGTAGTTCAGTATGGATAAGCTTTTCGATGATTTCTTCAAGATAAATAGGTGCAATTCCTATTTCATCTGCGATTTCATTCAAAGTTTTTGCTTCACTTCGACACAGAACGATAATTTGTGGACAAATTTTTGAACTGCTCATCAGAAGGGAAGCTTTGGTTGCCGAATGTCCAAAAAACCAGTTGACATCGGCGGGTGCATAAGCTGTTTTTCCTACAGTATTCATAGTTTGAAACCTCTCTTTCAAATTTTTCTTTGCATCAAACAAACGGCGTTTGACTGTTCCTTCTGGAATGTCAAGCTCATTTGCGATTTGTTTTACAGATTGCTCTTTGAGATAAAAGCGTATAAGGATTTCACGGTAAATAGTGGCAAGTCTTGATAGGGAAAAATTAAGTTGTGAAATATCCTCTGTAGTAATCATGTTTTCGATAGGTTGAGGCATTTCTGTAGCCATACCACCTGCCATTTCAATGGGTAAAGTAGAATTCTGTTTGCTTGTGACATAATCCGCATACTTGTTCTTTGCCATTTTCCAGTACCACGAATAAAAACTTACAAATTGTTTTCCACTTGCTATCACTCGTATGGCTTCGTATAGAATATCTTGTGATAGGTCTTTTGCAGTTTCTGTATCAGAAATACGTTTTATACAGAAAAGATAGGTAGCCTCAATCAGTTCATTTGTAATAAATTGTTTCATAGGTTTTACTCCTTGTATCTTGTAAATCGATTTACAGTTATTAAGTCCGAAAAATTATAAAAAGGTTCGGTAATTTTATGTTAATATTTTTTATCAGTTGTGCTAGGTAATAATTACGACTTATGTTTTATTTTGTCAACTTAATTTTAGTACAAAAAGAAGCTTTTTTTTAAAAAAAAGTACTTGCATTTTTTAGTTGAATAGTGTATAATAAATCTTGCTTAAGACAAATTAAATATGGCTCGTTGGTCAAGCGGTCAAGACGTCGCCCTCTCACGGCGAAAACAGGGGTTCGATTCCCCTACGAGCTGTTGACTGTTTATAGCAGCCCATCCCAAAAAGTATTTAAAAAAGCTGAATTTATTAAAATTTCAGCTTTTTTTTATTGAATAGCTATCCAATAAAAATAAATAATTTGAATAATTATACAATAAATACAATAGATAAGAGGTGCTTATAATACTACAAAAAAATAATAAAATATTAAAAAAAATGTTGTATAATTATGAATTTAGTGTTACAATACGCCTATCAAAAACGAAAGGGCGGATATTGTATGTGGGATTTATCAAAAAAAATGAAAGGATTGAAGGTAAAGGCTAAACTAACCTATTTAACAAGAGCATTTATTATAGGTTTGATTATTTTGGATTTGTTAGCAATTGCTGGAGCATTTGTTTTAAATGAGCAAACAACAAAGTTAGCTGATGAATGGTTAGTTGCAGTAGAGTTATCTGGCGAAATGAATTATTTGACTTCAGATTATCGTATGCGACAGTTTGGTCATGCAATTTCTTCTACAGAAGAACAGTTTACAGCCTATGAAAAAGAAATAGAAGAGGCTGGAAAACGCATTCAGGAAGTAATTAAAGAGTATAAAGATACGATTTCTTCAGAAGAAGATGAATTGCTTTATGAAAATGCGGTAGAATTGTGGGAAGAATATGAAGAAGCAGTTGGAGAGGAATTCTTTACTGCAAGTCGAAATATGGATCTTGAAACAGCAAATGCTATTTTGCTTGGGGAAAGTAAAGAAGCTTTTGAGGAATTTCAGAAAGTATTTGATAAATTGCAAAAGTATAATACAGATGGGGCTGCAAGTGCTTCTAAAGATGCTAATAATATGTTTATTGTAGTTACAATAGCAGTTATTGTGGTTTTGATTGGTTGTGTAATGATTGGTCTTAGAATTTCTAAGGCTGTAGTATATGGTATTGTAGAACCTATTTCTCAAGTCACAGAAGTTGCATTAGCATTAAATCAAGGGAATATGCATGCAGCAGACTTAATTACATATGAGGCAGAAGATGAACTTGGTACATTAGCAAGTAGTATGAAAGATAGTATGCACATTTTGTTAAGTTATATTGAAGAAATTTCTGCTATTTTAAAAGAAATGGCAAGCGGAAATTTAACAAAGCCAGAAAGAGATATTATAAATTATCGTGGTGATTTTGCTAGTATTAAGCAGTCTTTAACTTTTATTTTAAAAGAGTTTAATTCTACATTAACAAGAATTCAAACAGTATCCGAAGCAGTAGCAGAAAATTCTGTAGAACTTGCACAAGCAGCAAGTGGAATTGCAGAGGGTACAACAGATGAATCTACTGCATTAGAAGAGTTAACAGCAACGGTAGAAACTGTTGCAACCATGGGAACAGATACCGCACAAAAAGCAAATGAATCTTATGAGAAAGTTACAAGGTCTGTAAAAGAGGCAGAACTTGGAAGTAAGCAAATGCAGGAATTAATGGAAGAAATGACAAATATCACAAATATTTCCAAAGAAATTGAAAATATTATTACTACTATTGAAGATATTGCTTCTCAAACCAATTTACTTTCTTTAAATGCATCTATTGAAGCAGCTAGAGCTGGTGAAGCAGGTAGAGGTTTTGCGGTAGTAGCAGACCAAATTGGAAAATTAGCATCTGATAGTGCAGCATCTGCGGTAACTACAAGAGAGCTGATTTTAAAGACAAGAGAAGAAATTGAAAAGGGAGATATTATTACACATAAGACGTCTGAATCTTTTGAAAAAGTAATTATGGATATGAAAGAATTTGCAGAATCTGCAAAAGCCACAAGGGAAAATGCGGATGGTCAGGCACATGCATTAGTACAGATAAGCGAAGGTATTGACCAAATTGCTAGAGTAATGCAAAATACAGCAGCATCTGCAGAAGAAGGAACAGCGATTAGTGGTCAGTTATCAGAAGAAGCAGCAGAAATGAATGAGTTAATCCATCGTTTCCAATTATTTGCTAATAGGAAGAGATAAATAAGAAAAATCACCTAATTATTTTAGTTAGGTGATTTTTTTTGATTTTTTGCTTGGTAAAATAAATGGATTATGGTATAATAAAGAAGATTAGTAGAAAAATTCCTATAAAGGAGGTTTAAATTATGAAGAAAATGTTAGCCTATCTATTATTGCTAACAATGGTAGTAGGAAGTTTTATAGGTTGTGGTATGGAAAAACCAATATTGAGTGTGAAGCGTCCAAATAGTTTTGACCCAAATCAAATTGTGGAAGCAGATGTAGAAAAAGAAGATTATATGAATAATTTAATCAAAGCGGCACAAGCGGAGGGAACTTTAGTAGTATATGGTTCTTGTGAAGAAGAGTATTTGACAAAAGCTTGCAGAAAATTTGAACAATTGTATGATATTGATGTAAAATATGAACGTCTTTCTTCTGGAGAGGTACAAAGTAAAATAGAAGAAGAAAAAGGCAAACCTTCTGCGGATGTATGGTTTGGAGGAACAACAGACCCATATAACTTGCTTGCAACAGATGGTCTGTTAGAGGCTTATGAAGCTTATAATGCAAGTCATTTATTAGATGAAGTATATCGTGATAAAGATGGATATTGGTATGGTATTTATAAAGGAATTTTAGGATTTATGGTAAATACAGTAGAATTAGACCGTCTTGGATTAGATGCACCAAAGGATTGGTCTGATTTAGTAGATGAAAAATATCAAGGTCTTATTTGGATGTCTAATTATAATACTTCTGGTACTGCAAAATTAGTTTTGAATACAATGATTCAAAAATATGGTTATCAGGAAGGATTAGATTATTTGAAGCAATTAGATAAAAATGTATATGTTTATACAAAGTCTGGTTCAGGTCCAGCAAAGAATGTTGGAACAGGTGCATGTGTGATTGGTATTGGATTTTTGCATGATGGTATTACACAGATTGTCAATAATGGATATGATGATATTACTCTTGTTATTCCAGAAAGTGGAACTTCTTATGAAATTGGAGCAACTGCTATTTTTAAAGGTTGTGAGAATCCAAATGCTGCAAAGTTATGGATTGAATTTGCACTTTCTCCAGATTGTGTAGAACTTGGAGTAGAAGCAGGGTCTTATCAGTTTATGGTAATTGATAATGCGGCTCAGCCAGCACAGGCATATAAGTTTGGTTTAGACCCAGAAAATGTGATGAATTATGATTTTGAGGATGCAAAAGAAAATACAAATGCTTATATAGAAGCTGTTTTTGAACACTTGGGTGAAGCGGCAGATGACCGTTTTCAAACAGAGTAAAAAAGTACATAGGAGGGATTTATCATGTGGAAAAAGATGGGAATTCAAAAACGCTTGTTAATCTCATACGCAGTATTAATAGGGATGTTGATGGTGGCAGGTTTGCTATCACTTTTTATGTTAGAAAAGGTTGGAAGTAATTTATCTAAGTTCTATGATTATCAACATCAAACGATTGTGCAGTCTTGGACAGCACGTCAAGCAGCAGAAGCAAGTATGGCAGAAGCAATGCAATCAATGTTAGATTCAGACCCAACTATTACAAAAAATGCAATTACAGCTACAAAAAAAGAATTTGATTCTCTTGTGGCAGCAGTGGAAAGTGTATATGAAACATACGGTGGAGAAGAAGCGGACTTGGAAGAACTTGGGGAAATTATTGCGTATGCTTCTCCATTATTACAGGAGATTTGTGAATTAGCAGAACAGAATCGAAAAGAAGAAGCATATGATATTTTGAAAACACAATATAAGGCAGCTATGGATAGTATGCGCGAATGGTTAGCATATATTGGAGCAGTAGCAGATTATAATGCACAACTAAGTGTGTATGAAGGTCAAATAATTACATTAGTTGCTCGTGTTGTCATTATATTAGTAATTGCAATTAGTGTGATTACAGGACTTCGTCTTGGATTTACTATTGCAGATAGTATTCGTAAACCAATAGAAGAATTAAAAGTTGCTTCGGAACAAATGGCAAGTGGTCAGTTAAATGTTTCATTGACTTATGATGGAGAGGATGAACTTGGGGCATTAACTCGAAGTATGAAATCAACCGTGTCGGGCTTTGCTCATATTATTAGTGATATTCGTTATATTTTAAAGGAACTTGCTCATGGAAATTTTCTTGTGCAAAGTGATAATTTGAATTTGTATCAAGGGGATTATCAAGATATTTTAATTGCTTTGCGTGATACTCGTGATACAATGGAAAAAGCATTGAGTCAAATTAATACAGTGGCAGAATATGTAGATGAAGGTAGTGCACAAGTAGCTTATACGGCACAAGAATTGTCTAAAGGAACAGCGGAACAAGTAGATTCCGTAGAGGAATTAGTTTCTACAGTAGCAGATGTGGTTAGTCGTATTGAGCTTGCAAGTAGATATGCGAATGAGGCTAGTATGCAAGCAAGAGAAGCTGGTGATATGACAGCAGAATGTAATGACCAGATGAAGGCTATGGTAGATGCGATGAATGATATTAGTAGTTCTTCTGAGGAAATTAAAAATATTATTAGTAGCATAGAGGCAATTGCAACGAAGACGAAGACATTGGCTTTGAATGCATCTATCGAAGCAGCAAGAGCAGGAGATGCTGGTAGAGGTTTTGCGGTTGTAGCAGAACAAGTTAGAGATTTGGCTACAAAATCGTCTCAAGCTTCGCAAAATACAGTTGCATTGATTGTTGCGTCATTAAAAGCCGTAGAACGAGGGGTTCATTTGGCAAATACGACAGCAAATAAATTGCAATCGGTTTCAGATAATGCTATTGTGATTGCAGATATGGTTGGAAAGATTGCTATCAATTCTCAGGAACAAACTGCTTTTGTAGAACAAATTTCGGTTGGTATTGACCAAATTTCTGAAGTAACGCAGACAGCTTCTGCATCTTCAGAAGAAAGTGCAGCAACCAGTGAAGAACTTTCTAGACAAGCAAGAATGTTAAAAGAATTAGTAGGTCAGTTTAAATTGAGGAATACACAAAATTAAATAGAAGCATTTTTATAAGTGGCAATCGGAAAACAAATAAAAGCCTTGGTTTATTTTTCGATTGCCACTTATATGATTTCTTACTTATAAAAAGAAGAAAATTATATTTAACATATATAATTTCCGAGTAGGAATACAACTATTTTCACTCCAAATCAAATAATAATTGTAAGGTTGATTGTGCATCTAAAGCTTGATAAGAAGTAGCATCCGATAGAGTAGTAGTATTCCAACGTAAGACGGATACTTTTTTGGTATAAGAATGACTAACACTTCGGTTTGGATATTTTTGTTGCCATTCTGGAAAATAAGTTTCCATATAGTATGTGGCAAGTTTTATAGCTTCACTATCAGAACCATCTGCGAGTTTTGTTCCACAAATAGATACACCAGGTGGACTAGAATGGAGAAGTACTACACTACTGTCTTCACACGTACCTAACGAAAGCCAAACATGACCTGACATACTAACAATATCACCAACTAAAAAAGTATCAGGATTTTGAATACAATCACCCCAACCGTTTTTACTGTATTCGGAAGCAATAGTAGAAGATTTGAATACATAACCTTCTTGATTATCTTTTTCTTCGAATACATTATAAATAATCCATCCAATATATCCAGAACAGTCTAGACCATTTTCAATTTCATAACGGTGATTTTTTTCTTGATAAGTTTCATCTTGTAAGGCATAGAATATTTTCCATTGTGGACTAGTACCAATTATAGTAGACCCTGGACCAGCTCCAGTGTCTTCTTTATTCCAACCGCCTCCCCAAATATACATTGTAGAACCAACAGGTAATAATGCAGAAGAAAGTAAATGTTTCATAGATTTAGAGGATGGAGTTGGTGTTGGTAGCGTAGAAACTAGAATCGTTGGCGTTGGTGTTATGGTATTGGTTGGTGAAGTAGTAGCAGATGGAGTTTCAAGCTTTTGTGTTGGTAGCACATCTACCTGTGTAATAAGTTCCATTTCATTTATATTTGAAGTATTCATATACAACGTACATCCACTAAATAAAATTGATAATAGAATATAAATTATCATATGTTGTTTTTTTCTCATAGGTCACTCCTAAATGTAATAATTTTATGATAAAGTCAAATATAGAAAAGAAATTTCTTTTTGTCAAGAAAAAATATGAATTTCTTAAAATTTCCGAGTAGGAATAAAACTACTAAAAAACAAAACTCCCCTCCAACCATAATAAACATAAGAAAAAAAACACTTGTTATTTTCCTTAAGAAATGTTATTCTTTTTATAATAATATTTTCTTAATTATAAAGGAGAAACTATTTGATGAGAGAAATAATTCGAGATTTTTCTTTTTCTACTTATATAGAAGATACAACAAAAGAATTTCTTATTTTATATTTACAAAGATTTAAATCTGAAAAAACTCAAAAAAATTATTGCATTGCAATCAATGAATTTGTGGAGTTTATTAAAAAAGATTTAACAAAAGTAACTGTAGATGATTGTAAACGATATGTAATACATTTAGAGTCACGAAGGAATTCTAGTCTTATCAAAACATCTACACTAGCTAAAAAGAAATATCAGCTTTCTGGATTATTTTCTGTTATGTGTGAACCGCATATTAAAGAACGTCTATCTTTACCAGTAGAATTTGAAAATTTCTTTTTAGATATTAAGACAGATGTAATACCAGATAGATTTAAATATGAGAGAGTACCTTCCATGAAAGATTTAGATATTCTATACTGTTATTTAAAAGAACATGACCCTATGATTTGTATTGCATTTTTACTTGCATTCAAGGGATTTCTTAATATGGAGGAATTTAGAAATTTAACAATATCTGATTTTTTTATGGACACAGAGGAACGAATGGTAGTTTGTATTAAAAATCCTTCTTTTCCTTTAGACGTACGTTATAATTCTATTCCATCCGATGTAAAAGAAATTCTTCTTTCTTATTTTGATATGATTACAATACCAGGTGCTATGGAATCTCCAAAATTATTTGCAAAAAAAGGATACAGTAAGCCATATACAGACCGTATGCTTCGATTTCGTTTAAAGAGTGCTTGTGAAGCATGTGGAATACCATTATTTACCTTCAATGATTTTAGAAATGCAGGAGCTGTGTATGCTGTATCGTATCATGCCGATGTATCAATTGTAGCAAATTCTATGGGATATAAAACAAACAGTCACATTGGAAAATTAAGTTCATTACAAATTAAAGTTAATGATGCTGGTGATTTATTAGGGATTACTTTTAAATCAACAGAATCTTAAATTACTTTCTTTTTTTTTGATTTAGTGCTATAATGTATCAAAGAGAAAATAACTGGTTTGGAGGGTTGCATTATGAAAAAGAAAATGAAAAAAGCAACAAAAGCAAAGTTATTGAGTATAGTAACTATTGTTATGGTTATTTTTTGTGCAATATTGCTTTATTGTGTGAATTGCACAAATACTAAAAAGGAACAAATGTTAGAAAAACAGTTTTATTATACTGTTTATGTGGATGCTTTTGGTGACATTTCTGCCTATTTAACAAATGAAGTAAGGTCTTATGCCGCTACAGGAGAAAAAATGCATTATGAAAATTATTGGTATGAGGTTAATATTGCACAAAATAGAGAATATTACGTGGAAAAATTAAAAGAACTTGGATTAACTGAACAGGAATTACAATGGGTAGAAAATATTGCAACTATTTCTAATAATTTAGTTCCATTAGAAAAACAAGCAATGGATGCTATTAGTAATAGAAATGTTGAAGAGGCAAACAATATTCTTTATGGAATGGAATATCAATCAGGTGTAGCACAAATAAAATCTACTATTCAAAAATTTAATTTTTCTATTCAAAATAGAGTTGCAGAAAACGTAAAAAATTTAAAAAAAGAAGCGGAGATTTCGTTTGTACTTAGTCATAGTGTAATTTTTATTACTATGATAGTGCAAATTATTATTATTAAATTTGTTCTAACAGAATTAATCTCTCCAATTGTAAAATTTCGTGGAAAAATGATAGAATTTGCTGATGGCAATTTAGATGGAATACTGGATTTACCAAACGATAATACAGAAATTGGAGAAACTGAATTAGCAATCCATGAATTTCAACGGTTTCAAAAAGAAGTCATTGCAGATATTGATTACCAGCTTTTAAATTTAGCGCAGGGAAACTTTAATGTACATAGTAAATGTGAAAATAGTTATCGAGGAAATTATTCAAATATTTTAGAATCGTTGCGAACTATTCGACATCGTTTAGATGTTACATTAAAAGATATTCGTATAGCAAATACATTACTTACTAGTATTTATGATACCGTTTCTTGTGGTATTTTGCGGTTCTATCGTAAAGATGGATGTTATGAATTACAATCTATTAATAATGCAGGTCTTGCTATTTTTGATTGCACAGAAAAAGAATTTTATAATCAAAATTGGAACTCAGGTATTTCTTCACAAGTAGTACCTGAAGATGTAAAAGAATTAAAAAAAGTGTTAGATGTTTTAAAAGATTCGGGAGATACGAAAGAAACAAATTTCCGTATTAAAAGAATGGATGGAACAATTCTCTATTTAACGGGTAGTGTTACACTAATATCTGATGCAAGTGAAAAAGACGATAGAGTAACGATTCAACAAGTAATTTATGATGTGACACAACGTGTAAAGTTAGAAGAACAACGTAGACAGGGATTATTAGTAGAAGCTTCTACCGATTATTTAACAGGACTTTTAAGCCGTCGTTATGCATTTCAACGCATTAATAAATGTTTGGAAGAGGATAAGGGGTATGGATTTTTAATTATTGATGCGGATAACTTTAAATTTGTAAATGATACTTATGGACATAGCAAAGGGGATGAAGTTTTAGCAGCATTGGCTAATATCTTAAGAAGTACATTTCGTTTTACAGATATTTGTGCTAGAATTGGTGGTGATGAATTTGTTGTATTTTTGACAAATGAAACTTCCGGAAGTAGTTTAGAAGAACGAATACAACATATTATTAGTGAATTTAAAAAAGCACTAAAAGACCTGGGAATAGATGGTCCAATTGGTATTAGTATTGGTGGTGTTTACGGTAAAGGTGCTACTACATTTGAGGAATTATATGAACACGCAGACAGACTTTTATATTATGTAAAAGAAAATAGTAAAGGTTCTTATAAAATTGAGCGAAAAATATTTGAAAATTAAAGGAGAATGAATTATGTGGAGACAAAGAAAACGTATTTGGTGTGGATTACCTTGGACATTTACTGTGTACAGTTTTGATGAAGATTGTATTTTTATTGATTCAGGCGTATTTACTAAAAAACAAGAAGAAATTCGCTTATATCGTGTATTAGATATTTCTGTCACAAGAACATTTGCTCAAAGAATTTTTGGCATGGGAACCATTATTTTGAAAACTTCCGATAAATCAACACCAGATATTTCTTTAATTAATCTGAAAAAGGTAATGGAAGTAAAAACAGAACTTTCTAATTTAATTGAAGCAAATAGAGAAAAAAAGCGTATTGCTGGTCGTGAATTTATGTCTAGTGATGATGTTGAAGAAAATAATATAGAATAATAGGTTATAGTTCGTAAAAAATTAAATTGACAAAAATTAAAGAAACACCTATACTATACTGAACATATGTGAAAAATGATACGATTTTTGTATCTAAACAGGAGGACAATAACGTGAAACCTTATGGTGTAAATGATTTGAGAAGAATGTACCTTGAATTTTTTGAAAGCAAGGAACATTTACGTTTAAAGAGTTTTTCTTTAATTCCGCACAATGATAAAAGTTTATTATTAATTAATTCTGGTATGGCACCAATGAAGCCATATTTTACTGGTCAGGAAATTCCACCAAGAAAAAGAGTAACTACTTGTCAGAAGTGTATTCGTACTGGTGATATTGAAAATGTTGGTAAGACAGCAAGACATTTAACCTTTTTTGAAATGCTTGGTAATTTCTCTTTTGGAGATTATTTTAAAAAAGAAGCAATTCATTGGTCTTGGGAATTTTTGACAGAAGTGATTGGATTAGAAGCAGACCGCTTATATCCATCTATTTTTAGTGAAGATGACGAAGCTTTTAAGATTTGGACAGAACAAGAACACGTAGCACCAGAAAAAATTACTCGTTTTTATCGTGATGAAAATGGTAATTGTGATAATTTCTGGGAGCATGGTGCAGGTCCTTGCGGTCCTTGTTCCGAAATCTATTATGATAGAGGAGAAAAATATGGTTGTGGTAGTCCAGATTGTAAGGTAGGCTGTGAATGTGACCGTTTTATTGAAGTATGGAATAACGTATTTACACAGTTTGAAAGTGATGGAAACCATAACTATACTGAATTAACGCAAAAAAATATTGATACAGGTATGGGCTTAGAGCGTTTGGCAGCAGTAGTTCAAGATGTATCTTCTGTCTTTGATATTGATACAATGAAGGCAATTCGTGATAAAGTTTGCGAAATGGCAAATGTTATTTATCAGACAGATGATAAAAAAGATATTTCTATTCGTTTAATAACAGACCATATTCGTTCTGTTACGTTTATGACTTCGGATGGTATTATTCCATCTAATGAAGGCAGAGGTTATGTGCTTCGTAGATTACTTCGTCGTGCTGCAAGACATGGCAGATTACTTGGTATTCAAGGTTTATTCCTTGCAAAGCTTTGTGAAACAGTAATTGCAGAATCCAAAGATGGTTATCCAGAATTAGAAGAAAAGAAAGAATATATTTTAAAAGTATTAACATTAGAAGAAGAAAAGTTTAATAAGACAATTGACCAAGGTCTTTCTATCTTAGCAGAGATGGAAGAAGCTTGTCAAAAAGCAAATTGTACTGTACTTTCTGGAGAAGATGCATTTAAACTTTATGATACGTATGGTTTTCCTATTGATTTAACAGAAGAAATCTTGGCTGAAAAAGGTTTTTCCGTTGATATGCACGGCTTTAAACAGGCAATGCAAGTACAAAAAGACAAGGCAAGAAATGCAAGAGCCACAACAAATTATATGGGTGCTGATGCCACTGTATATGATGAGATTGACCCAAGTATTACAACAGAATTTGTTGGATATGAAAATACCGAAGATGTTTCTAATATTACAGTATTAACAACAGAAACAGAACTTGTAACTGATATTATGGAAGGTCAGACAGCAACTATTATTGTAAATCAGACTCCATTTTATGCAACAATGGGTGGTCAGATGGCTGATACAGGTATCATTACAAAGGGAGATTCTATCTTTACAGTAACAGATACTATCAAATTAAAAGGTGGTAAGGTTGGACACGTTGGTGTTGTAGAAAGTGGGATGTTCTCTGTTGGTGATAAGGTAACTTTAGCTATTGATACAAAAAAACGTGGGGCAACAGGAAAAAATCATAGTGCTACGCATTTATTACAAGAAGCATTACGTGTTGTACTTGGAAGCCATGTAGAACAAGCAGGTTCTTTAGTAACTCAGGATAGACTTCGTTTTGACTTTACACATTTTTCAGCTATGACTAAAGAAGAATTAGCAAAGGTTGAAACAATCGTAAATGAAGAAATTGCAAAGAATCTTGTGATTGAAACAAAAGAAATGAGCATTGACGATGCTAGAAAATCTGGTGCAAAAGCTTTGTTTGGTGAAAAATATGGAGAAACTGTACGAGTTGTCAGCATGGGAGAATTTTCAAAAGAACTTTGTGGTGGTACTCATGTGGCAAATACAGGCGTAATTTCTGTATTTAAGATTTTATCTGAAGCAGGTATTGCAGCAGGTGTAAGACGTATTGAAGCAATCACAGCAGAAAGTGTATTTGATTATTATAAAAAGCAAGAAAACGATTTATTGGCAGCAGCAAAAGCAGCAAAATGTGATGTTGCTTCTTTAGTGAAGAAAATAGAATCTTTACAAGAAGAATTAAAATTAGCTCATTCTGAAAATGAAAAATTAAAGGCTAAACTTGCAAATAATTCTCTTGGTGATATTATGAATCAGGTAAAAGAAATCAACAATATTCAAGTGCTTGCTACAAAAGTTCCAGATGTTGATATGAATTCCTTGAGAAATCTTGGTGACCAAATGAAAGAAAAGTTAGGAGATAGTATTATTTTATTAGCTTCTGCTTTTGATGGAAAAGTAAATTTAGTAGCTATGGCAACTGATGCAGCAATGAAGAAAGGTGCTCATGCAGGTAATTTAATTAAGGCTATTGCTAATTTAGTTGGTGGCGGTGGTGGTGGCCGTCCAAATATGGCACAAGCAGGTGGTAAAAATCCAGCTGGTATTGACTTAGCAATTGAAAAAGCTTATGAAGTAATTACAAATCAAATTGGTTAATAAAAAAATGAAAAAGTAGTTGACGAATCAGAAAAATATGGTATAATCTTGATAGTGCTTTAGAAAATACCCAAACAGTTGTATAGGCACAATACACAACTGGAGGGAGGTTAGGTGAGACAATGTCAAATGTTATCGTAAAAGAAAACGAATCTTTAGACAGCGCTCTCCGCAGATTCAAGAGAAACTGTGCGAAGGCAGGTATTCAGCAGGAGATTCGTAAGCGTGAGCATTACGAGAAACCAAGCGTAAGACGTAAGAAAAAGTCTGAAGCAGCTCGTAAACGCAAATACTAATAACTAATAATTTGTGCATAAAACCCTTGGTTATAAAGACCAAGGGTTTTTTTGTTTTTCGATTCTTTCCCACTATCTTTAAGAAATATTTTTTAGATACACTCATATATATAGAAAAGATACTATTGTCTGGAGCTGCCTGTGAAAAGAGCTGTATCAAAACATAAAACAAACAAAAAAGAGTTATATCCGCTCTATGATTATATTCGGCAGACAGAAAAAAAGCGAAAAAATGAATATGAGAAGTTTTTGGAAACAATGAGTGAAAACTTGATGATTCCAAAGGATGTGATTGCAGGACAGCCACTCATTTCTATGACAGGAAATCATGGTATGAGAATTTCTAATTATCGGGCAATTGAGGAATATTCTACAGAACAAATCAAGCTATTATTACATAAAAAAACAATTATCATCCAAGGAGAATATCTAATGATAGAGTATTCTCGAAAAGATGAGATTAAAATTGTTGGAAATATTTTTAATATTTCTTTTGTTCGATAGGAGAGAGCGAAGTGCTAGAAAAATTATTTTTATTTTTAAAAGGTTATCTGATAATAGAATTGTGTGGAAAGTCACAGGAACGATTTTTAAATTTATGTAAAAATAGCGAAATCGAATTATTACATATTTTTTCTGTCAAAGAGCATTTATACTGTAAATTATGTGTTAATGAATATAGAAAGTTATATCCTTTTATAAGAAAAACAAAATGTTATCCAAAGATAAAAAAGAAATGTGGTTTTCCTTTTTTATTACAATATTTAAAACAACGAAAAGGTCTTTTGTTGGGAAGTATGTTATTTATTCTCATTTTAACACAATGTTCCAAACGGATTTGGCATATTAATGTACAAGGAGGATTTTTGCATACAAGACAACAGATTATGCAAGTGTTAAAAGAAGAATTGAATATTTATGGTGGTGTACAGGCAAAGTTAATAGATTGTTTTGAAATTGAGAAAAAACTTCGATTAGATTATAATGAAATTGGTTGGATTTCTGTAGAACGAAAAGGTTGTCTTTTAAATGTAATGTTAAATGAAAGTGTAATGCCAAAAGTAAGAGAAGAACGAAATGAAGCAGTACATATTGTAGCAGAACGAGATGGTATTGTTAAAAAAATAGAAGTACTTTTAGGTGTACCACAAGTAAAGAATGGAGATATTGTAAAAAAAGGAGATATTCTTATTTCAGGAGTAATTCCAATTATAGGTGACTATGATGAGCTTATACGATATGAAACGGTTTGTGCGGAAGGAAAAGTATATTTGGAAACAGAATTTTCCTATGAAGCAAACTATAGTATGCAATATGAAGTAAAAAATATAGTAGATGAAAAAGTTGGGATTACAGTTTTTTTATTTCAACAGAAATTATTTTCATATATACCTAGATATTCCAATAGTAAATATGATATAATAAGTGTTGATATTGTGCCATATGTGTTTGAAGACTATGAAGCTCCTGTTGTATTGCGAAAATATCGTTGTGTAGCATATGAAATAGAAAAGGTTCGTATGACAGAATTGCAAGCAAAAGAAAAGGCAACAGTAGAGTGGGAAGATTTTTTGAAAGATTGGGAAACACAAGGAGTTCAAATTGTAACAACACAGTTTGAAACAACAGTAGAGCATAATACATGCAAAGCAAAAGGAATAGTGATAGCCTGTGGTAATTTTATTTCATATCAGGAAATTTTAAAAGAGGAGTTAAATATTAAAGATGAATATAGTGGAAACAATCCTTAATATACCTACAGAACATATACGAAATTTATTTGGGGAATTTGATTCTCATGCTAAATTAATTGAGAGAACAATGGAAATTACGTTAATTGCAAGAGATGGTGAATTAAAAATTCTTGGTGAAACAAATCATGTACAAAAAACAAAAATTGTTTTAGAAGAATTGCTAAAACTTTCTACAAAAGGAAATCAGATTACAGAACAAAATGTAACTTATGCTTTAGCATTATCAGCAGAAGATAAAGTAAGTGCCATCAATGAAATTGATAAAGATTTAATTTGTCATACAATTCAAGGAAAACCAATTAAACCAAAAACGATAGGACAAAAACGATATGTTGATTTAATTCGTAAAAAAATGATTGTGTTTGGTATTGGACCTGCAGGTACTGGAAAAACTTATCTTGCAATGGCAATGGGGATTCAGGCATTTAAAAATGATGAAGTAAGTCGTATTATTTTAACAAGACCAGCGATTGAAGCAGGAGAAAAATTAGGATTTCTTCCTGGAGATTTACAAAGTAAAGTTGACCCATATCTTCGCCCATTGTATGATGCTTTATATCAAATTATGGGACCGGAATCTTTCCAAAAAAATATGGAAAAAGGGTTAATTGAAGTAGCTCCGCTTGCTTATATGAGAGGACGGACGTTAGATAATGCGTTTATTATTCTAGATGAAGCCCAAAATACAACCCCTGCTCAAATGAAAATGTTTTTAACTCGAATAGGGTTTGGCTCAAAAGTAATTATTACAGGCGATTTAACACAAAAAGATTTGCCTTCTACGGCCACTTCTGGTTTAGATGTTGCATTACAAGTGTTATCTAAAGTTGAAGAAATTGGTTTTGCTACTTTAACTGGAGAAGATGTAGTCAGACATCCATTAGTACAAAAAATTGTAAAGGCTTATGATGAATATGAAAGTAAAACAATAAAAAAACAAACACCTGAAGTAATAGAAAAAGCAGAAACAAATAGAAAACGTAGAAAATCGAAAGTACAAAGACAACAAGAAAAGAGGCGAAAAAATCAATGACAATTCATATAGATAAAGAAGTGGAAGTAAATTTTGATTTTTCAGAAAAAGAATATATTGAAAAAGTAATTCTTGCTGCAATGGATTATGTAGAATGTCCATATGAAGCAGAAGTGAATGTATTATTTACAGATAATATAGGTATTCAAGAGATGAATTTGGAATATCGGAACATTGACCGTCCAACGGATGTATTATCTTTTCCAATGGTCTCTTATGATATAGCAGGAAATTTTGATTATTTAGAAGAAGAACAGGAAGAGTGTTTTCATCCTGAAACGGGAGAACTTTTGTTAGGAGATATTGTACTCTCTTATGATAAAATAAAAGAACAGGCAAAAGAATTTGGACATTCCGAGCTTCGAGAACTTTGTTTTCTTGTAGCACATAGTATGCTTCATTTATTTGGATATGACCATATGGAAGAAGAAGAACGAGAACAAATGGAGCAGATGCAACGAGAGATTTTAACACAATTGAATATTTTACGATAACGAGGCAAAAAAACATGGGAGGAAAGAAAAAAAACAGTTTTTATGCTCAAGGAAGTATCCTTGCAGCAGCTTCTATTTTAACTAGACTTATGGGAATCATCTTTCGTATTCCGTTAAACAGGATTATTGGAGATGAAGGCATTGGTGCTTATGCTAATGCTTATGAAATCTATAATTTAGCACTCCTTTTGTCTACCTATAGTGTTCCTATTGCAGTGTCTAGATTAGTTTCTGCTAGAGAAAGCAGAAAAGAATATGTTAATTCTAATCGAGTATTTCAAACAGCTATGGCATTTTCTGTTGTAGCAGGAGCAATTGCTGCATTAGTAACATTTTTTGGTGCAGAGTTTTTTTCTATTACTTTATTTAAGTCGGAATCTAGTGCTCTTCCATTAAAATTTTTAGCTCCAACCATTTTTGTATTTGCTATTATGGGAGTGCTTCGAGGCTTTTTTCAAGGGAAAAATACAATGCTTCCAACAGCAATATCACAATTACTAGAACAGCTCTTCCATGTGGTAGTGGGATTAAGTGCTGCTGTTATTTTTATGAAACTTTATGAGAAAAATGAACAGCAAGTAGTTTATGGTGCAGCAGGAGGAACTTTTGGTACTTTAATCGGAGCTATTATTTCGTTAGCATTTCTTTTAGCTGTTTATTTTATGTATTATCCAACTTTAAAACGGCGTTTAAGGAAAGATTGTGGAGCACCACAAGAAAGTTATGAAGTTTTATTAAAACTAGTATTAATTACGGTATTTCCAATTATTTTAAATCAAACATTAAATACAGCAACTGGAACAATAGATAGTGCTCTTTTGAATTCTATTCTGGATGCGAAAGGATATAGTGAAGAAGCACGATTAATTTTATGGGGACGATACGCTAGCAAATATCGTTTACTAGCCAATTTACCTCTTTCCATTGCTTCAGCTATTGGAGTTGCTATTGTACCAAATATTGTATCTGCATATACAAAGAGAGATATTCCTACATTATATGCAAGAATGGCTCAATCAGTAAAATTTAATATGTTAATTGTTATTCCAAGTGCTTTTGGATTGGCAGTATTAGCAAAGCCTATCATGGAAGTTTTATTTAATGATACAACAGAAATGACAACCTTATTGATGCAATTAGGTGCGGCCGCAATTATTTTTTATGCATATTCTACGACAAGTAGCAATATATTACAGGGGCTTAATTTAATGAGATATCCTGTGATTCATGCGGCAATTGCAATTGTTATATATGTTATTTTTGATTATATCTTATTGTCATTTTTTGATATGGGAGTATATGCTTTAGTAGTTGGACATACTATATTCCCTTTTATTGTAAGTTTCCTGAATTGGATGAAAATCCAAGAAACAACAGGGTATAAGCAAGAAATAAAACGAACACTTGTTATGCCAATGGTTTGTTCTGCTGCGATGGCTTTTGTTGCTTATTTTTCCTATATTGGTATGATGACTTTAATTCATCAAGCTTTGGTTAGTTTACTTGTAGCTATCTTTTTTGGTTTATTTACTTATTTTATTTTAATGATTATTACAGGAACTATGACAGAAAAAGAATTATATGATTTACCAATGGGTGGAAGACTTGTTTATCTTGTGAAAGAAATTGGATTATTAAAAGAATAAAAAATTTCCATATTGTCCATACTCACCATAAAAATAGAAATATGATGGGAGGATTTAAAATGGAATTAAAACGATATTTATATATTTCTTTGTTGTTTACAGGAATTTCAGCCTTATTTGGATTATGTTATTATTTGAGTTTTAAAAGTGCTTTACTTCATTACAATAGACAAGCTGTGGAACAAAATACAGAATTATTGAATGAATTGTTACAATATTCTGGAAAAAGTGAGGCATTATTGCTACAGTTATTAGAAGAACAAACAGAAGAATTGGTTGAAGCTTCTGTAATACCAGAAACGCTTCAAGTTACCGCCAGCTATTTTTTGGAAACTTACTATCTGCATAGTCAGACAGAAGACAGGGAACAGCTGGCACTTCCCGCTTTTATGGTAGGAATTGACCGAAAAGAATTAATGGCGTACATTGATGGTTATATGGAAAATATGCCAGTAAATGAATATTTAGATGGACTTATTTCTTATGAAATTATATCATTTGGAGCAGACCAAGTAGTTTTGCGTAAAACTTATGATGAAACAAAAATAGAAAATCAATTTTATCTATCTAGTTTAAGTGGTTTTGTTGTCGTATATTATAGTGATTTAAAAACAGTCTATGAATATACAGAAATTGCCTGTGAAACATTAACTCCAGAAGTACAACTTATGATTGAGAATGGATTTTATGTCAAGGATGCAAAAGAATTATATAGTATTTTAGAAGGATATACAAGTTAATCTTTCTTTTGTAAAACTTATAATTACGAGAGGAGGAAAAGAAAGATGAAAAAAACAATTGCTGTGATTGGTGGTGGTGCTTCTGGAATGATGGCAGCAATTACTGCTGCCAGATTAGGAGCAAAAATAACTTTATATGAAGCAAAAGACCGCCTTGGAAAGAAGATTTTAGCTACAGGAAATGGAAAATGTAATTATACAAATTTACTTCAAGAAGATGAGTGTTATCGTGGTACAATTCCTATGTTTTCTAAAGAAGCAAGAACTGCTTTTTCTGTAGAAGATACCATACAGTTTTTTCAAACAATAGGAATCGAACCAAAAGCTAGAAACGGATATTTGTATCCTAACTCAGAGCAAGCAGTTTCTGTAGCCGATGCACTTATTATGGAACTTCGTACTCTTCCTGTTATAGTAAAGTATAAAAAGGTACAAACAATAAAAGCAGTAAAAAATTATTATGTAGTAATAGCAGATAATCAAGAGGAAAAATTTGACCGAGTCATTCTTTGTTGTGGTAGTTGTGCTGGAATGAAAGAGCCAAAAGAATTTATAGGGTATGGATTAGCAAAGGCTCTTGGACATTCTATTATTCCAGTGCTTCCAGCACTTGTGCAATTGCGTTGTAAAGAAAAATGGTTTAAAACCATTTCTGGAGTAAGAACAGAAGGGATTGTCACTGTGTATGAAAATAAAAAACAAATAGCAAAAGAACAAGGAGAATTATTGTTTGCTGACTATGGACTTTCTGGTATTCCTATCTTTCAAATTAGCCGTTTTGTAGCAGAATCGTTACATTATGGAAAACAAGTTACTTGTGTTTTAGACCTCTTACCTTCTTTAGCATTAGAAGAAGTAGAGGAACGATTAAAGCAACGTTGTAAAACTATGAAACAACGAACAGCAGAGGAACTATTGACAGGATTATTGAATCACAAATTGAACTATGTTTTATTAAATGAATGTGGTATCTCTGCTACAGAAAATGGTACAAAAGCATTTGCAAAAGAGTGTAGTATAAAAAAACTTGCTCATTTATATAAAAATTTTACTTGTCAAGTAATTGGAACAAATCCATTTGCAAATGCTCAAATCTGTGCAGGGGGTGTCAATACAAAAGAACTGAATCCTTCTACTATGGAATCTAAATTATGTAAAGGACTTTATATGGCAGGAGAATTGGTAGATGTAGATGGTACTTGTGGTGGATACAATTTACAATGGGCATGGAGCAGTGGTTATGTAGCAGGATTACATGCAACAATAGACGAAAGGCAGGAAATCGTATGATTAGAATACCTCAATTAAAACTACATATTCATCATACAGAACAAGAATTAAAACAAGCCATTCAAAAAGAACTTCGGCTTTCTTCTACTACATTTTCTTATGTAATTCGAAAGCGTTCGATAGACGCACGAAAAAAACAGGCAATTCATTTTGTATATGTGATAGATGTTTCTCTTACAAAAAAGGAAGAACAAAAAATTTTAACAAAATCTAAAGGAAAACTTTTACTTGCACCAAACGAAGAATACTCCTTTACTCCATGTGGTACAAAACCATTGATACATCGTCCTGTAATTATAGGAGCTGGTCCAGCGGGATTGTTCTGTGGTTATTTTTTAGCAAAACATGGATTTGCACCAATTATTTTGGAACGTGGTGAACCAATGGAGAAAAGAATTCAAACAGTAGAACACTTTTGGAAAGATGGCATCTTACATCCAGAAAGTAATGTTCAATTTGGAGAAGGTGGAGCAGGAACATTTTCGGATGGTAAATTAAATACAATGGTAAAAGACCCTTCTGGAAGAATCAAAAAAGTATTAGAAATTTTTGTAGAACATGGTGCACCTGAAGAAATTTTATATTTAAATAAACCACATATTGGAACAGATAATTTACGTCATGTTATTATTTCTATGCGAAAGAAAATGGAAGAACTTGGTGCAGAATTTCGTTTTTGTTCTAAAGTTACTGATTTGTTACTAGAAGATGGGAAATTAAAAGGTGTTGAAATCAATGGCTCACAACAACTTTCATGTGAAGTTGTTGTAACTGCGATTGGACATAGTGCTAGAGATACGTTTGAAATGCTTTCTAAAAAGCCTTTAACGATGGAACAAAAAGCTTTTGCGATTGGTGTACGCATAGAACATCCACAGGAAATGATAGGTCGTTCCCAATATGGAGAAGCTTTCCTAGAACTACCAGCGGCAGATTATAAATTAACTCATCAAACTACAACGGGTAGGGGAGTTTATTCTTTTTGTATGTGTCCTGGAGGCTTTGTTGTTAATGCTTCTTCGGAACTAGGACGAACTGTAGTCAATGGTATGAGTAATCATGACCGTGCAGAAAAAAATGCCAATAGTGCATTAATTGTAACAGTAACACCTGAAGATTTTAAACGGGAAGGATTTTCTGGTGCTTTGGCAGGTGTACAGTTTCAAAGAAAATGGGAGGAAGCTGCTTATAGAGAAGGCAATGGAAAAATTCCGTTGCAATTATTTGGTGACTTGTTAAAGGGTCAAAAGTCTGATACAATAGGAGAGCTTATTCCAACGACAAAAGGAGCATATGTACCAGCCGATTTAAGAAATTGCTTACCAGACTATATTATAGAAAGTTTAAAAGAAAGTATTCTTGCTTTTGATAAAAAAATTTCTGGATTTGCAAGAGAAGATGCAGTACTTCTTGGGGTAGAAACAAGAACTTCTTCACCTGTACGTATTGTGCGTTCCGAACAGTTACAGGCAGATATTTCAGGCTTTTACCCTTGTGGGGAAGGTGCTGGCTATGCAGGAGGAATCACCTCTGCTGCCGTGGATGGAATCAAAGTATTTGAAGCAATTAGCTCCTTATGGTGCTATGAAAAAAAGAATTGAGGGATGTTATGTGCGAAAGAGAATTTTTAAAACAGAAACAACGTATTGTAGTAAAAGTAGGCTCTTCTACTATTACTCATGAACAAACAGGAAATATTAATTTTTTAAAGTTAGAAAAATTAGTACGAATTTTAACTGATTTGCATAACCAAGGAAAAGAAGTAGTATTAGTAACTTCTGGTGCAGTTGCTGTTGGTAGAAAAGCAATTGGTATGATGCAACGCCCAAAGACAACATCACAAAAACAAGCTTGTGCGGCTATCGGACAAGCAAGTTTGATGACGGTATATCAGAAACTTTTTTCAGAATATCATCAACCATGTGCACAAGTATTGATGACAAAGTTAACTGTATTAAATGAAATTACAAGACAGAATGCTTGTAATACATTTGAGGAATTGTTTAAGCTCGGTGTGATTCCTATTGTAAATGAAAATGATACCGTAGCTACAGATGAATTAGAAGATTTAGAAATTGGAGATAACGATACGTTGTCTGCATTGATTACAGCAATGATTCATGGGGACTTGCTTATTTTGTTATCAGATATTGATGGATTATATTCCGATGACCCAAAAAAGAATCCAGAAGCTGTCTTATTGCAAAAGGTAGAACAATTAAATGAGTCTATTCTTCAGATGGCAAAAGGAAGTTCTAGTAATGTTGGAACAGGTGGAATGCAAACAAAGTTATCTGCTGCCAGAATTGCAACCAATGCAGGAGCAGATATGGTCATTGCAAATGGAGAAGATATCGAGCATTTAGTAGAGATTATGGATGGAAAACAGATTGGGACATTGTTTTGTTCTAATCCTGTAGAACAGTTTCAATTATTAGATTATGTAAGTCATTCAGAATAAAAGAAAGGAACGAAAGAAATGAATAATAATGTTATAGAACTTGGTATACGAGCAAAAGCAGCCGCTTCGAAGTTAGGATTATTATCTACAAAACAAAAAAATAAGGCCTTATTGGCAGTTGCAGAGGGTTTAAGAAAAAATGCAACGATTATTTTAGCAGAAAATGAAAAGGATATTGAAAAAGCAAAGGAAAATGGAATGTCTTCTGCTTTAATAGACCGTTTAATGTTAAATGAAGCTAGAATTCATGGAATTGCAGAAAGTGTTGTTTCTGTTACTCAGTTGCCAGACCCTATTGGAGAAGTTATTTCTATGACAAAACGTCCAAATGGTCTTATGATTGGGAAAAAGAGAGTTCCTCTTGGAGTGATTGGTATGATTTACGAATCTCGTCCAAATGTAACTGCTGATTCTTTTTGTCTTTGTTTTAAAACAGGAAATGCTGTCATTTTAAAAGGCGGTAGTGATGCCCTTTATTCTAATCTTGCGATTACAAAAGTAATTCGTACCGCCCTAAAAGAACAAGGAATTGTAGAAGATGCCGTACAGATAATAGAATCTACTGATAGAGAAAGTACAAAGGCATTGATGCGTTTAAATGCGTATGTAGATGTGTTAATTCCAAGAGGCGGGGCTGGACTCATTAAAAGTGTAGTAGAAAATAGTACCGTACCAGTCATTGAAACAGGAACAGGAAATTGTCACATTTATGTAGATGAAACAGCAGATTTAACAATGGCATTGGACATTATAGATAATGCAAAAACACAACGTCTTGGCGTATGTAATGCGGCAGAATCTTTAGTAATACATGAAAGTATTCTTTTTGAATTTTTACCTGCATTATATGAGCGTTTAACAGCAAAGAATATTACGATTCGTGCAGATGAAAGAGCAAGAGCAATTTGTCCAGAGATGGAAGAAGCAACCGAGGAAGATTTTTATAAAGAATATTTAGACCGTTTTATCTCTTTAAAGACAGTAGATTCTTTAGAAGAAGCGATTGCACATATCAATGAACATAATACAGGACATTCCGAAGCAATTGTAACAAAAGATTATGAACATTCCATGAGATTTTTAAATGAAATAGATGCGGCAGCAGTGTATGTCAATGCGTCTACTCGTTTTACAGATGGTGGAGAGTTTGGCTTTGGTGCAGAAATTGGAATTAGTACACAAAAGCTACATGCAAGAGGACCTCTTGGATTAGAAGAATTGACAACAACAAAATATATTATTTTTGGAAATGGACAGATTAGATAATATGAGTAATTGGATAGAACAAGTAAAAAATTTGTCTTTAGAACAAATTCCACGAACAGAACCAGAACGTCAATATTATTTTATGGATATATTAAAGGGCTGGTGCAGGGAACAAGAGCAAAAAAAAGGTAGAAAATTGACCTATCATGTACAGACTTTTGGATGTCAGATGAATGCAAAAGATTCAGATGCAGCACAGAATCCTTCTTCACTTTCACCGATGATAAGCGGTGTTCTGCCGTACTTATCTCTGGCAGCATACATACCCTTCTCTGTAAGGATAAGCATAGTGATAGAACCGTCGATCTTTTCCTGTACTTTTCTGATACCGTCAATGATATCTCTGCCTGTAGATACGATGGCTGCCACCAGTTCAGTATTGTTGATCTTGCCGTGAGACATAGCCATAAACTGGCTCGGTCTGTCCTTCAGCAGTTCAGCGATAAGCTCTTCCTTATTATTGATCCTGCCTACAGTAGTGATGGCGAAATCTCCATGTCTGCTGTAAACAGTCAGCGGCTGCGGATCGCCATCACTGATGGCTCCGATACCCATATTACCTTCCATCTCTTCGATATCTTCTTCGAATTTGCTTCTGAAAGGTGCATTTTCTATATTATGTATGGAACGATTGAAGCCGTCCTTTTCCAGTACGCAAAGTCCGCCTCTCTTAGTTCCCAGGTGTGAATGGTAGTCAGTTCCGAAGAACAGGTCCATGACACAGTCGTTTTTCTTGGCGAAGCCTATAACGCCACCCATTAAAATCCCTTCTTTCTATAAATTATCTATCGCGATCTTCAGCCCTTCCGCCAAGATCACATGCTCTACCTTCAGTACGCGAGCTGCCAGATCTTCAGGTGTGTCGCCCGGCTCTACAGGTACTTTTCTCTGAAGGATGATCTCGCCTGTATCCACGCCTTCGTCAACGTAGTGGACTGTAGCTCCGCTCTCTGTTTCACCGCCTGCGATAACTGCATTATGGACTCTGATACCATAAAATCCCTTACCGCAGTATTTCGGGATAAGTGAAGGATGGATGTTGATGATCCTGTTTCTGTATTCCTTGATGATCTCTTCAGAAAGGACCTTCATGTATCCTGCCAGCACGATCAGCTCAGTACCGCAAGCCTTCAGTTCGTTGAGAACAACGCCGAGAATGCCGTAATTGCCCGAAAATTCGCTTGCTTCCTTGGGTCTGTTTATGCCCGCAAGGTGGAAAACGAAGTCCGCCTTTGAGCAGTATTCGTGAAGCTCTTCGGGTGTTGAATCAATGTCATATTCAAAGATTTCGTCAATCTGAATTGACGGTCTTGTTTTGTTTTTGCCGTCTTTTATTGTGTAAAGATTTGCGACAAGATTTCTGCCTGCAAATCCCTTTGCACCTGTGATAAGAATGTTCATTAAAACTTTCTCCAAACCATTTTATTGACTATTCCCGTATAGCTCTGAATGAGTCTTACGATTTTATCGGAAACATTTTTGTCTGCATAATCGGGAACGGGAATTGCGGAGAGCAGAGCCTGGGTGTAGGGGTGGATGGGGTTGGCGAAGAGCTCTTCGGCGCGATCGGGGAAGGAGAGCGTCAGCGAGCTGTAACGCACCTCGTTCATCAGGAAGTCGCGGTAGTTTGCCACCGGCGGCTTGCAGTCGAGCGAGAGGGGATTCTTGCCCTCGGCCGCGGCGCGCGGATCAAAG
>CALAEX010000037.1 GCA_937891165.1 uncultured Lachnospiraceae bacterium
AGCAAATCACAATAAGGATTATTCCGTTGTGAAAACATTAGGTTCCCTCGTCCTTGAACTGCACCCCAAAAGTTAGACACAAAACTTTTGGGGTGTTTTATGTATAGACATCATAACTTTGAAGAACGATTAAATATCGTCAGTCGTTTACAATCTAGAGAGTCTCTTGAATCTTTGTGCAAAGATTTGAAAATAGACAAGAAGATGGTTCGTCTTTGGTATCTGCGTTATAAAAAGTATGGAGAAGATGGTTTACGTGGTTTACGTTATTCTCATTATACAGCAGACGAAAAATTTGTGATAGTAAAGAAATTTGTAGAAAAAGGGATAACTTTGCAAGAGTTATGTCTCCAATACGATTTGAGCAGATCCACTATTAAAAGCTGGGTTCGTATGTATCGTCAAGGTCTTTCACTTGAAAACCGAAAAAAGGGACGACCATTAGGTATGGCACGACCAAAGAAGAAAGAAGCACAAACAGAATTAGAGAGACTTCAGGCGGAAAACCTCCGTCTGAGGGCAGAGAATGCGTTGCTAAAAAAAGTGAAGGCCTTAGTCGAGGAACAGGAAGCCCGAGCACGTCTCAATGGGCAAAAGCCATCGAGGAACTAAGGTCAGAATATCCTCTTGACTTACTTTTAGGGTTAAGAAAGATGGCTCGCTCTAAGTTCTATTATCACATCAAAAGGATGAAGACCAAAGAGAAATATGTTCTTGAAAAGGAAGAAATCAAGAATATCTTTCATGAGCACAAAGGTCGTTATGGTTATAGACGGATAACAGCAGAGATGCGAAATAGGAATTATGTCATAAACCATAAAACCGTGCAGCGCCTTATGGGTGAAATGGGTCTAAAATGCAAGATTCGTAAAGTACGCTATCGCTCCTATAGGGGAGAAATTGGTAAAGTCGCGCCCAACATTATTGACCGCGATTTTATAGCAACGTCTCCCAATCGTAAATGGGCTACAGATGTAACTCAGATAAATATTGGTTCATCCAAGTTGTATCTGTCACCTATACTTGATATGTATAATGGGGAAATAATCTCTTATAACATCTCAGATAGTCCTAACCTGGAGCAGGTGTACGATATGCTTGAAAAAGCTTTTGAGAAGTTTGACAATCTTGATGGCTTAATTCTGCATTCTGATCAGGGGTGGCAGTACCAGCACTTTGGATATCGCAAGAGGTTGGAAGAGCGTCACATCACACAAAGCATGTCAAGAAAGGGAAATTGCCTTGACAATTCAATGATGGAAAACTTCTTTGGCATATTAAAGAATGAAATGTATTATGGTCATGAAAATGAATTCAAAACTATTGACGATCTTAAGAAAGCCATTGATGATTACATTAAATGGTACAATGAAACAAGAATAAATATAAAAAGAAAAGGATTGAGTCCTTTAGAGTATAGACAACAATCCTTCTCACAATTATAATATTAAATTATCTAGTCCAAATTATTGGGTACCCAACAAAATTAGGCTTTTTATTTTTATTCTACTCTTAAAACGGCATCAACGTTTTTAACAGTATTAAGTTGATTAATTTCGTCTAAAGCACTTCTTACTTGATTTTCACTAGTAGTATCTGTAATAAAGATATCCTCCGGAAAATTGTGGGGAACAATTCTGTCGTTAAATGCAATCTTTGGAATTTCACTATAAGGAAACAGATTGCGGAATACATTTGGGTCTTTTACATCTACTAATTCATAAATTTTTTCCTCTAAGGAAAGTAAATTGTTATGAGGATTAATATAAACTCTACGACTTTGCATTTTCGTACACTCTCTTTTCTCTCTTTTTTAATTTTGTTCTATTGTATACAATTATACTTGTATTGTCAATAAAAAAATTATTTTCTCTTAGAAAGTGCAAAATCGGCATACTCTTTTGGAAGTAATCCTGTCATCATCATTTGTGACAAATAATCTTGAATGGTTTCATTTGACAAATCGGATTTTATAAGTGTAGAAAGGGTTTCTAATACTTTTTCTTTATACTGTTGAGGACTTAAAATACCATCAAAAAAAAGCATTCTTGCAATATAAATCTCTTGATAATACACACTTGCATCTGCTAAACGATTATCCTCTAAAGAAAATCTTGCTGGTAATATCTTTAGTATATGATTCACAGAACCTGAAGTACACCAAACATTTGGGGCAATCGAATATAAATTTTTCTTATATTCATTTCGATAAGAATTTCCTTTTTGATAATACTTTGGTAATAAATTCCCAAATACCATTTGTATCATAGGATTTTCTTGCAACTCTTTATACTCTTCTGCTGGTCTTGCCATTACTCCACGTCGCACTAAAATATCTCCTATTTCATTACAAGGAAACTTAATCATTCGAGGCTTTTTATCTAATAAAAGAAAATATAAATATACTCTATCTTTCCACATATATGCTGGACATTCAAAAATACGTTCCATTCTGCAATCATCAATTAAAATAGTAACATGTTCCTTTTTTACTTTATATTTTACAAAAAGTTTTTTAATTTTTTTCTCATCATATTGTGCTAGTGGACTTTCTTCCTGTTGTTCTTCCTTGCTTTCTTCTTTTTTTTCTTTCTTTTCACTAGATACCCATTCTAATGCTCCCGGCGTATCATCTTCTTCTTTTTTTCTTTTTTCACTCTTTTTCACAGATACTGACTTTTGCTCAAAAGAAGTATTCGCCAAAGTCAAACCATCTACAAAAATCATTAAAAACGCTACAATACCAAATAACTTATTTCCAAGTACAACAGCAGCAATTAGAAAACCAATTCCTGCGACAAAAAAAGCAAGCATCAAATAAAGTTTTTGTTTTGTTTTAGCACTACCATACTTTAATGTGTTAATCAATTTCTTTAACATAGAATTCTCTCTCCCTCTCTCTTTTCTTTCGTAAATTATAGAATATTTTTCCTACATTATCAAGCAAAAAAGCTCCCTTACCTAATGTGAAAAATTTTTTTCAAATCGTAACCAAGACAACCTATACTACATACTATAAGATTGTAAATAACATTTTGGAGGTTTCCAAATGGGATGCTTTTCTAACTGGGGCGGCAATAGCTGCTGGATTATTATTCTTCTCTTATTATTCTGTGGTAATGGTAATAGTGGTTATGGCGATGGCTGTGGTTGCGGATGTGGCTGTGGTTCTGGCACTAACACAGGTACTATTATCGGTGGCGGTGATTGCGGATGTATTTGGATTATTTTACTCCTTCTCATCTTCTGTGGTGGCTGTGGCAATGGCGTTTCCACAAATAATAACTGTGGATGTAATAACTGTAATACTTGCTGTTAATCTACTATTTCAAAAAAGAGAGAGCTTCCCTATGGGTGGCTCTCTCCTTTTTTGTGATAATTTTTCTTGCATAAGAACGAAAATTTTTGTATACTATGATATACGCTATCACTTTATTGTATCAAAGTGATAAATTTATTATTAAGAAATGAGGTTTCCTTTATGGCAGGTTCTAGTTTTGGAACTATTTTTAGAGTAACTACATTTGGAGAATCGCATGGCATTGGATTAGGTGCTGTTTTAGATGGCTGTCCTGCTGGTATTCCTATCAACGAAGAAATTATACAACAATATTTAAATTTAAGAAAACCTGGACAAACAAAATATTCTACTCCACGAAAAGAACAAGATAACATTCGTATTTTCTCTGGAGTATTTGAGGGGAAGACAACAGGAACTCCCATTCTTCTCTTAGCACAAAATGAAACACAACGCTCACAGGATTATTCTGAAATTGCTTCTTATTATCGTCCAGGACATGCTGATTTTACATTTGATACCAAGTATGGATTCAGGGATTATCGTGGTGGTGGACGTTCCTCTGGCAGAGAAACACTAGGTCGTGTCGCTGCTGGAGCAATTGCTATTGAATTTTTAAAACAACTGGGTATTGAAATTTGTGCTTACACAAAATCTATTGGTCCAATTTATTGTCAAAAAAATGATTATATTTCTTACTTAAGCGATGATAATTTAAAAAATGATACGACATTATTTGATTGTATTTCCAAAGAAAGTTTCAAAAATCTTTACAAACAAAAATTTCTTAGCCCTCTTTATATGCCAGATACGGATGCTTCTTTGTTAGCAGAAGACCTATTGCAAAAAACAATGGAAGAACAAAATTCCCTTGGTGGTATGATTGAATGTGTTGTCAGTGGTATGCCAGCAGGGATAGGAGAACCTGTCTTTGAAAAATTAGATGCTTCCCTTGCCAAAGCTATGCTTTCTATTGGTGCTGTCAAAGGATTTGAACTTGGAGCAGGATTTTATGTTGCTAATTCTAAAGGGTCTGAAAATAATGATGCATTTGTTTATATTGATAACACTGTACGAAAAGTGACAAACCATGCAGGTGGAATTCTTGGAGGAATTTCTGATGGCAGTGATATTGTATTCCGTACAGCCATCAAACCAACACCTTCTATTTTTCAAGAACAAAACACCATTAATAAGGAGAATGAAGAAATTTCCATACAAATCAAAGGCCGACACGACCCTATCATTGTACCAAGAGCTGTTGTTGTTGTGGAATCAATGACAGCATTAACGATTGCAGATGCTTTACTTCTAAATATGGGTTCTAAATTAGATGAAATTAAAAAATTCTATAAAAAATGATTAAAAAAATGGGCTTTTTGAAACAGCCCATTTTTTTAATCATTTTTTTGTTTCTTTTTACATAACATAAATTAAACACCAAAGCTAGGAACATTCCATGAACACTAATAAATTGATTCGTATTCTTTGTGTCTTACTTCTTATATCCTTAACAAGACTATTTATAACAAAAACAATCCCTTTTCTTTCTGCAAACAATGCTGCTTTTTCTAAAGAAGTTCTTGCCACTTTACAAGAAACTTCTAGTTTCTCTACTGATACAAATACTCCCGATTATGTAAATGCTTTCCCAGAACTATATGCCTATGAAGAAACTCTCGTTTCTACCTCCTCTGAAATAGAAAAAACAGTTTACCTAACATTTGATGATGGTCCTAGTAAAAATACAGAAAAAATACTGGATACTTTAAAAAAATACAACGCAAAAGCCACTTTCTTTGTCATTGGAGACAACCTAACAGAAGAAAAAATTAGCTATATGAAACGTGCCATTGAAGAAGGACATATGATTGGTTTACATACTTATTCCCATGACTATACTAAAATTTATTCTTCTGTTACTGACTTTCTTTCCGATTATGATAAACTACGGCAAGTGTTATTAGAAACTTTAAACTACTCTCCTACGATTTTTCGCTTTCCTGGTGGAAGCTATTGCTCCTATAGTTCTTGCATTCGAGAAGAGTTAATTTCTGAAATGACAAGAAGAGGATACACTTATTATGACTGGAATGTAAGTGCAGAAGACTCGGTTGGCACAGTTACAGCCTACTCTATCAACAGCAATATTTTTCCTAAAATATATAAGATATCCTCTCCTGTTATTTTAATGCATGACTCTGCCACAAACCGCCTCACAGCAGAACTACTACCCGATATTATAGAAGAACTACAAACAAATGGCTATTCGTTTGAAACATTAGAATTACGAGAGCCATTACACTTTGGAGAATAATTACTTTTTCTCATATAAAAACTTTTCTGGTAAAATTACTTTAAAATCATTTGCTAAATCACGGAAGTTTCTTGGAGTAATTGTTTGTAACTTATCTGGTCTCATGGACAACATTTTCACTAAAATTTCTGCTGCCTTTTCTACGGTATGCATTAAACCAAAGGTTAAATCGAAATCTTCTCCAGAAGCAAACATACCATGATGTGCCCAAATTGCTACATCATATTTTTTCATTAACTTACTTGTTTCTATTGCAATTTCTCTACCACCTGGTACCATCCAAGGAACTACACCAACACCACTTGGAAATACAACAGGACATTCGGTTGCCATCTCCCAAAGTTCTCTTGTAAATACTTCATCTGTCAATGGAAGAACGAAAGTAAGTGCAATAATATTTGTTGTATGTGCATGATAAATAACTCTATGCTTTCCACCACTTGCTAACATCTTCACTTCATGGTTCATTAAATGAGAAGGAAGTTCAGAAGTTGGTCTTCCACCGTTTACTAAGCCCCATACAATACGATAATTTTCACCTTTCTCATCTAACTCAATCATACAAATAGAATCTTCTGGATTAATGATTACATTGCGAAAATATTTTCCACTTCCTGTTACAAGAAAATACTCTCCACCTAACTCTGGCACTTTTGTTCCAATTGGCTTCCAATCCTTGCACTCGAAATTTTCTTTTACAGCATCCACTTCTTCCTTTTTCACACGATAAGAAAGATTTCCACCATTTCTCTCATGCCAGCCCTGCTCCCAGCCGTCATTTGCCATACGAATAAAACCTTGTACAAATTCCGCATCTAAAAATCTCATATTTGCTTCCTCCTTATTCTTTTTTCTAACAATATAAAAACGAACCGTCCCAAAACTCTACTCATTAAAAATAGGAATTGCTCGTTCTACATTCTATTTCTTTTGGTGCTTGCAACGTTGTTTCCACTGTACCATCATTGCGTTTTTTATGAGATATTATAATATCTCCATAAGGAGTTGGATAACTACCTTTTACCCATTCCAAATCTCCTAAGTGTGGTTCAATTGTAACAACCTTACAGCCAGGTTCTAAAATCTGAACACCTAGTACATACTCCGAAAGCCATGGTGTAACACCTGCTGCCCATCCATGACAAAAACTATGACGATATCCTTGATAACAATGTCCACCATACGTAGCATGAACATCTACTTTTCCTTCTTCTAGAAGTTCATCAATTCGAGAAGCATTCTTCATCCATTCTACATCAAAATCTTCCCAAAACGTAGTTGCACCAAGTTCTAACATACCACCCCAGTATTCACGAATGCAAGCAAGACATCCTTCATAATCTCCTGCCATCCCTCTTGCAGACAAAATGTAATATCCCATAAAAGTAGACATCCCTTTTGCACCGCCTTGCTTTAGCAATCTTTCATTTGTTTCTTTTGCATCTTTTTGTCCAGCTAAAACTAACAGTGCTGCTGCCTGTTTTGATGTTTCATAATCTAGTTCTTTCTGAGCAAAATGACATAACTTTTGTAAATCATTCTCGCACTGTTCTACTCGTGTCTCATCCCCAAGAATAGAAAATATATTTTTTAAACTCTTTGTTGCTAAAATATGTAATGCTTGTACGCCTGCATCTACTACATTGTCTTTTCCAACCGATGACCAATCTAAAAAGCGTCCTTCTGTTACCGTATCCTTTCCATTTTCATCTATATGAGCAGACAATTGATGCAAAATACCTGCTAAATAATCTTTCTGTTTCTCAATAAAAGCTTTCTTTCCTGTATAAAGAAACCAATCATACACAATAATGACATACCACATAGAATAACTCGCCATGTGATTCATCCATCCTGGAAGAGGTGTTTCCTTGCGAATAAAATCAAGACTTTTCTCTACAGAATCATCTTCTCCAAACACAGCTTGAATTGCTGTTACTTCTGGATGCATATCCCCAACCCATACAAGACGGTCTCTCTTAATTCCATCCCAGATATATTCCTGCATATTTAAGTGTACGGTATACGCTCCCGTTTCCCAAATACGATTCAAAAGTTCATCATTACACTGAAAACTACCCCGATATGGAACATCCTTATAAATCAACACTGCACAAATAGACTTCAACGTAATAGTTGCATCTGGTTCTTCTAAATCAATTCGTACAAATCGAAATCCACTTTCTCCAATCGGATTCATACTCATCATACCAACTTCTACTATCATATCTCTTCTTGCATGGTCATTGGTAGCATTCGTATCTCCACCAAGTTCGCTCATTGCTTCAGATACCGATTCACCAAATCGGACACGAAGCTTTGCACTCTTTGTAGTGCTTTCCCATACTAAAATCCGAACACCACCATGAATTTCTGTCCCATAATCTAGAAGAATAGATGCCTTGTTTCCTTGTGTACTTCTCATCACACAAGGCTCATGAGCTGATAAAGAAATTTGATGTTCTCTTTCCAAAATCAGAACTTCACTATGTTCTACTTGTCCTTGACTCCACACAATACGTTTAGGAAAAAGAAAAGCACGACTTCTTATATCTTTATCCTTTATTTCAATCATTAATGTTCTCCCTATTTACTAGACTATAAAATTTAATTCTTTTCGTTGATATAGTTCATCAATCCATCTGCTTTCATAATTCTTTGCATAAATTCTGGAAACGCTTGACCTTGATAAGATTGACCTGTTGTTATATTTGTAATAATACCACTATCAAAATCCACTTCTACTTCATTACCTGCCTCCATTGCCTTTGCAGCTTCTGGACATTCTAAAATTGGCAAACCAATGTTAATCGCATTACGGTAGAAAATACGAGCAAAGGTTTCTGCAATTACACAACTAATTCCTGCTGTTTTAATTGCCAAAGGAGCATGTTCTCTGGAAGAACCACAGCCAAAATTCTTATTTGCGACCATAATATCGCCTGTTTTTACTTTCTTTACGAAGTCTTTATCAATATCTTCCATACAATGAGATGCTAAATCTTTTGCATCTGAACTATTTAAATATCTTGCTGGAATAATTACGTCTGTATCTACGTTATCACCATATTTGTGAACGATTCCTCTTGCTTTCATGTCTATTACCTGTCCCTTCTAAATTATAATCCTAACTCTGCTGGCTCAGAAATCTTACCTGTCACGGCACTAGCAGCTGCTACTGCTGGACTTGCAAGATATACTTCAGAGTCTACATGACCCATACGTCCTACAAAGTTACGATTGGTTGTAGAAACCGCACGTTCTCCTGCTGCCAAAATTCCCATATGACCACCAAGACAAGGACCACAAGTTGGAGTGCTGACAATTGCTCCTGCTTCAATGAAAATCTTTAACAAACCTTCTTCCATCGCTTGTAAATAAATCTTTTGTGTGGCTGGAATTACAATCGTACGAATACCTTTCGCTACTTTTCTACCTTCTAATACCCTTGCTGCAATACGAAGGTCATCTAAACGACCATTCGTACAAGAACCAATGACAACTTGGTCAATCTTTACTTCTCCAGATTCCTTTACTGTCTTTGTGTTCTCTGGAAGATGAGGAAATGCAACGGTTGGCTCTAATGTCGAAAGGTCAATCGTATACACTTCGTCATATTCCGCATCTTCATCTGCTTCATATACTGTATAAGGCTTTGTACTATGTTCTTTCATATAAGCAATTGTTAATTCATCAACTGGAAAAATACCATTCTTTGCACCAGCTTCAATTGCCATATTTGCAATCGAAAAACGGTCATCCATCGAAAGGTTTGCAATACCATCACCAACAAATTCCATAGACTTATATAACGCACCATCTACACCAATCATACCAATAATATGTAAAATTACATCTTTACCGGACACCCACTTGTTTGGTTTTCCAGTTAAAATAAACTTAATTGCGGAAGGTACTTTAAACCAAGCCTTACCAGTAATCATGCCTGCACCCATATCCGTACTTCCTACACCTGTAGAAAATGCACCTAACGCACCATAAGTACAAGTATGAGAATCTGCACCAATACAAGTTTCTCCTGCTACAATCAGTCCTTTTTCTGGGAGTAAGGCGTGCTCAATTCCCATTTCTCCCACTTCAAAATAGTTTGTAATGTCATGCTGTTTTGCATATTCTCTTAGACACTTGCAATGTTCTGCGGATTTAATATCCTTATTTGGTGCAAAATGGTCTGGTACTAATGCAATTTTATCTTTATCAAATACAGTCTTTTTGTTTAACTTTTCTACTTCATGAATGGCTACTGGTCCTGTAATATCATTTGCCAATACCATATCTAAATCTGCTTCGATTAACTGTCCAGCTACTACGCTTTCTAAACCAGCGTGTGCAGCAAGGATTTTTTGAGTCATTGTCATAGCCATAAGTTTATTTCTCCTTTGACATTATTGCGCGGTTAATTGCGCTAAACAGGGCATTAATGGTGGCGTAGATAATATCATTATGAACACCTGCACCCCAATGAACATTGCCCTTTTCATCGGTAATGCTTACATAGGCAACCGCCTTTGATGATGAACCGCGTTCCAGTGCGTGTTCGGTATATGTAAGATTTGAAAATTCCATACCGAGTTCTGCCTTAAGGGCGTTGCCAACGGCATCTAAACGGCCGTTACCCGATGCGGAAATGATTTTTTCATTACCTTCGTAAACGATGGTCATTATTGCGGTGAAACTGTCACCCTCTTTGGTAAAGACAACCTTTGTACAGTCGGTAATTTTATTAACATTAACAAAATTATCCTTAAAGGCTTGATGCACCTGATGGGGTGAGAGTTCATCGTGCTTGTGGTCAGAAATATCTTTAATAAGGTAACTAACCGTCTCACGCATTTTGGGTGGCAGGTTATAGCCGTAATTATGCTCTAACAACCAGCCAATACCGCCCTTGCCCGACTGTGAATTAATGCGAATAACATCGGTTTCATATACCCTGCCAACATCAGTTGGGTCAATGGGAAGATAAGGTACTGTCCAGTATTTTTCGTTTCTTTCCTCACGGTATTTCATACCCTTTGCAATGGCATCTTGGTGAGAGCCGGAGAATGCGGCGAAAACAAGTTTGCCGCTATAGGGTGAGCGCTCATAAATATGCATACGGGTTACACGCTCATAAACATTGGCGATAGACGGAATGTCTGAAAAATCAAGTTCAGGGTCCACACCGTGTGAGA
>CALAEX010000038.1 GCA_937891165.1 uncultured Lachnospiraceae bacterium
TATCATGGGACAGGAAACAAAGCAAAAACAGAGATAGAACAGGTAATAGCCAAAATAGTAGCATATAGTAAACGAACAAGAAAAGATATGTGTATCGAAGCGTTAGATTTCAAGAAAACAAAAGCAAGTACAGGGAAAGCAAAACAAGGAAGAGGAAAAAACTATCAACGAATGTTACATTTGTTTGATTATAGTAGATACCAAAAGACAATAGAAAATAGTACACATAGACAAAAAGTAAGACTACAAAAAGTAGCACCTTATTACACTAGTAGAATAGGGAAAGAAAAGTATAGTGATTCGAAAAAATTAAATGTGCATCAAGCAGCGAGCTATGTGATAGCAAGAAAAGGACAAGGATTTTGTGATAGGTTAAAAAGAGCATAAAAAATCTTCTTATAAGGCAGACACTAAGACCAAGGGATGTTAGGTCTGTTGCTTATAGGAAGAAGAAAAGAATGGTTAGATACGATGACTTTTATGTAACCCCTCTGGTTAGAGAATCTAAGTAGTAGAGAATAGAAGAAACAAGTATCTAATTGCCTATCCGTAAGGGTGAGAAAGTTAGAGGATAAGTTTGTCTAAGTTTCTAAGTTACGGTTGGTTTACTGCTGACTAATGTTGCTGTTCTATTTTCTGCTCGTCCGTAATTAACGTAGTGGAAATAATATCCTACAATATCGTCTCCAAATTCTTTTACTACGTCTTTATTACAATACTTATAAACCGTATAATCAAATTCTCTGCTACCACTTCTGCCTTCATAAATTCCAGAAGTTAAGAAATGATTCGTTGCTGCCGCATAGTCCTTGCCTACCACTTTTGCTACGTCGGTATTAATACTTAAGACATCTTCATTTGCCATACAATAATACTCAAAATCATACAGACTTGCCTCGATTTCTGCTCTTAACATATCATCACTAGCGATTCCACTGACTTCATTGGCATAAGTAGTCATGACTCCTTGACTTAATCCAGAAGTCACAAGCATTGCCCCTACCATACAACTAGACACTATTTGTTTTACTTTTTTGTACATTCGTACACCTCCTCAATAAATTTATATATGATAAATATTCATATATTTCGCTTTAGATTTTTTTTATCCCCAAAAAAATGTTACAATTCATATTAAAATGTAACATTTTTAAGGGAAAATTTAGAATTTAAATATAATAAGCTATTAATAAAATAAAAGCTACCACGTTTTTTTCTCTAAAAAATCATGATAGCTTTTGTTTCGTTTTAAAATAATCAAAAAATATTCCTATTGTGTTTTACTCATTATCTTAACATACTTTTTATAAAAAGAAATTCCAATTTTTATAAACTGATGAATCCCTTCTTGCTTCATTACTGTTATATACTCTTTTTGGTCAATTTGGTTCAAAGCTTCTTTTGCTGACTTTTCTAATTCTATCTCTATCGTATCTTCTGATGTTTTGTCTTTCAGAACTTTCAATTCCATTATAATACCTGGCATCTTTTTATCAAATGGCATTAACTGAATATCATATCTTCCATGTCCTGACTCTTTATTAAAATCAATCCGATACAACTGATTCATAATAGCACAAATTCCAAGCAAGAATCCATGATAAAAATTTTCATGAGCATAGTCAAAAGAACTAATCGTATGCAGTAACAACTTTTGTAACTGTTCTTGCAATTTAATAATATCTTGTTGGATAATTGCTTGTTGAATATCCATAGCTACTGAGAAAGGAATTTTTTCTGAAAGTGCAGAAAGAATCTCTTTTTCATATACAGAAAGTATTTCTTTATTTGGAATAGAAATATGATAAATCGAATTATCTCCAAATAAATTTTCTCTTTGCACTGTTTTTAAATAGCCTGCTGCCAATAAAAAGCTATAAATAGTAGTAGGATTATTTGTTATCTCTGGATAAATAACCGCCATATCTATATAAGAAACTATGGACTGTCCTTGCATTAGTTTTTGTAAATTTTCTTTCGTTTCTTCATTCGCTTCTGAAACAATTTGACGGATAATACTATTATCTCCTGTAGATTGCCAAAATGCTTTTGGAACACAATCATTATAAAAATAATTAATCACAGACCATGGGTTAAATATTTCTTGCTTCCCAAAACAATATCCATCATACCAACTACAAATTTCATCATAATTAGAAGTTACCTGATAATATTCTGTCATTTCTTTCACTTCTTTAGAAGTAAAACCAAAATAGGCACTATATTTCTCATCTAACATAGAATGAACGGTCAAATTGTTTAATCCACTAAAAATACTTTCTTTTGCCACTCGTAAAATACCTGTTAAAAATCCAAACGCAAGATTAGAATTATCCTTAAAAGCACCTGAAAATAAATTACGCATAAAACTAACAATCTGTTCATAATAATCTAAAGAATATCCTTGATGAATGGGTGTATCATACTCATCAATAATAATTATCGCAGGTACTTCATAGTGAACATGAAGCATATAAGAAAGATTTTGTAACGCATTTGTTAAACCAACTTCTGTCACCGTTCCTTCTATCACACTACGAAAATATTTTTTATCATATTCGTTACACATATCACTTTCTAACAAAATCATATGTCTTCGATATTCTTTTGCAATCACTTCTTGTATTGCCTCATACGTTTGCTTCCATGTCAAAAATTTAACATCTTTAAACGTAAGAAATATGACGGGATATTTCCCTTGCTCTTGCCGATATTCTCTCCCACAATTCCAAATGGCTAAATTTTTAAAATAGAGAGAAGTATCTTTCTTGGAAATTTCAAAGAACGTCTTTATCATATCCATCGTAAGCGTTTTTCCAAATCTTCTTGGACGAGTAAATAAAGATACTTGAGGACGAGTATCTAAAAAATCTTTTAATAAAAGCGTCTTATCCACATAATAATACTCTGTCACTAACTTCTTAAAATCAGACACTCCAATCGGCAACGGCAATTTTTTCGTGCCTGTCGTAATATTAGAAAATTTATTCTTACGTCCATCCACTGGCTTTTTTGTATGAATAGGAAGTAACCATACTCCTAACTCTTTTTTTGCACCTTCAATACGACCATTTCTACAAAGAGTGGTAATTCTTCTCTCCGAAAGCCTCCAATCTTTTGCAGCAGTTTTCACATCCATATAGTTCATAAAACTTCTTCCTTTTTCTCATTGATATTATTATTATATGTCAAATCAAAGTATATATCAATATAAGAAGAACAATAAAAAGAATAATGCAAATAAAAAATACTCCCTAAAAACAGGAAGTATTTATGTTAAAAAATGTAAATTAAAAAGTAGTATGTAATGATACAATTTGTTTGAAATTTCAACAAAAAGCTGTTTTCTTTTGAGTTTGTAGTAACATTATAAAACAAAATTATTGAAATAATATTTTATTCAAACTAAGATATACTTTATTAAATATATTTTGTAAGATAAATATATTTAATAAAGTATATTTTTATTGACTTTATACATCCTATAGAATATAGTAAATGTAGCGAGGTGAATAAGATGAATGATTTTCAAAATTTTTTAGACAAAACCTTAACACAAATTAATATTAAGGCTATGAAAGAGAATAATACAGAAGTATGTGAGTACGATATTTACAAAGAAATTAGAGAACTTGTTATAACAGCAAGGCATAAAGCAGGTCTTACCCAAAAAGAATTATCAACTAAGAGTGGACTTACTCAAGCTAATATTAGTAATATTGAAAAGGGCATCACCCATCCGACCATTGATTCACTAAAAAAAATAGCAGATGCAACAGGCAGAAGGTTAATAATTCAATTTGGAGATAGAGAGGTAATATTGTAATGGCAATGATTAGTAAATTAACAATTGAAAAATTTCGTGGAATTCACAATTTAAAAATTGACAATTTAAACCACATAAACTTGTTTGTTGGTGATAATAACTGCGGAAAAACAAGCGTCATGGAAGCGTTGCAATTTTTCAGAACATCAGAGTTATTGGGTAATCTTTATATTATTGCAAGGCAAAGAGAAAGCATATTTTGGCTGAATTCAAATTCTTTATACGAGAACTTTATCTGTATGTTTCCACATGATGAAAACAATTTAGAAATTCATGTATCCGGAGTTTCTAATGGAAAAGATATATCATATAACATCACTGGAAAAGAAAAACAAATTCTTATTGACATAAAAGAATTAGATAGATTCTTTGTACAAGAAAATATGGATTGGTTAGCCTTAGAACCAAAGACAGAGGAATTTGATGGCGTTATTTCTTACAAATATGGAAAATTTGTCAAAGAAGAACCAATGAAAATAAACCGATTAACTGGAATTTCTGGAACTCCTGTATCAGAATCGGAAGAATTCAAAATAATTTATGTATCACCTTTTGAGCATTTAAAAGGAAGTATCATTAATCAAATTATTAAAAATGATGGGTATAAAGAAATCTGTTTAAAAGCATTACAATTATTTGATGAAAATATTGAGGATATGATAATATTTAAAAGTGATATTAGCAACAGACCTGTAGAATACTTGAAACATAAAAGATTAGGAAATATGCCATTGTCTACCTTTGGTGATGGTATAAAAAAGGTTCTTGTATTATCTAATGCTATTGCAAAGGCAACTGGAGGAATCCTATTGATTGATGAGATGGAAACTGCTATTCATAAAAAATATTATGATGATATTTTTAAATTTATTGTAAAAGTTTGCAAAGCATTTGATGTTCAAGTATTTATTACTACTCACAGTTTAGAAGCTATTGATGCACTTTTGGCTACACAAGATTATGAACAACAAACAATAGAGGATAGTATTAATGTAGTAACATTGAAAAGAGAAAATAATACTACGTATTCAAGAGTTCTTTCTGGAAGAGAAGTTGCACAAAATCGAGAAGCCTTCGGATTCGAGGTTCGCTTATGAATAAACTTATTTTATGCGAAGGAAAAACAGATGCTATTTTACTCAGCTACTATCTAGGAAAAATGGAAGGTTGGAAATTTATAAAAAAAGGACCAAGTGGTTTAATCATTCAACAACCTAATGATAATGAATCCATCAGTTGGTACAAAAGACAAGATGACTATCTTTTGATTTGTGGTGTTGGTGGAAAAGATAACTTTGGTCATTTTTTTAATGAACGAATTAAAACACCACAGATTATGACAAATGCATTTGAAAAAATAGCAATCATTACAGATAGAGATAATAGAGACAAAAAAGAAATTTGTACTTCTTTATTAGAAGATATGTCAGGATTTTTTTCAAATATTCAAGATAGAATATGGCGTAAAAACATATATGATGATGGATTTGGTATAGAAAAAACAATAGAATTACTATTGGTAATTATACCAAAAAAACATTTAGGTGCATTAGAAAATGTAATGCTCTCTGCAATATCAGAAGACCCATATGATAAAAATATCGTAGATAAAGTAGCTGTGTTTGTTCAACAAATGAGAACAGAAGCAACTAAATACATATCCACAGAAAGACTGCAACTGAAAGCACACTTAGGCGTTACTTGGGCTGTACAGTTCCCCGAAAAAGTATTCAGTATGATTGATGAGCAAATTAACAGTATTCCATGGGAAAAATATGAAACACTAAAAGAATGTTTTGGAATATTGAGTGAACTGTAAGTTCCTCAAAAGTTTTTTATCAGAGTAAATAACTCCCTACTTTAATACCTTACACATTTAAAGTAGGGAGTATTCTTCCCTTTATAGCAATCAAGCAAATTTAATTGTTTTTATATGGTATTCTCCATTTTTTTGCATAAGTTTCTGCATAAGAAGCCGATGGAGTTATAATCATACAGCCTTCACAAACCTTATCGTAGTTAAAGCCACCATAGTAATCCGCAAAAATATTACTTCCAATACTTGTAACACCTCCTTGTAAATTTATATATGATAAACTTTCTCTTATTCCATATAATACAAATATACTGGCAATCTCTGCTTTGCATACTCTCTTGCCGATTCTTCAATACTTTGTGTATAATATGTAATCATTCCCTCATTTGTATTTGTATTTTGGGAGCTTTGTTCAAACTCTTCTTTCCATTGCTTGACTTGCTTTGCCCACAACAAATCTCCTGTCATATCTAATTGCTCTACACAAGTATGTTGATATGCATGATACATTTCATGCAATAATGTATTCAATACTTTTTCTTCATTAGAAAGATTCTTTTCATTTATGACAATAGCATGAATGTCCGCTTGATAATATCCACCTAAGGTATCTTCTAAAACAGTTGCTCGTAAACTTGGTGCTTCAATTCCTAAGTAAAATGATTCTGTTATTAAAACAGACATTAACACTTTCAATTGCTCTTCCTTTGTCGCATTGTTATAATAGTCTGCTTTTAAACCTTGCTGTAATTCTACATTATTTTCTAATAATTTTGCATGATTTTGCAATACAATTTCTTCTAAATCCTGCTTTGTTAAAGTAACACCAATATTTTCTTTTGGCAATTTTAAAATGACAATATTACAAACAAAAAACACACCACCTATAACAATAAAACAATGACACAGCTTCTTTAAAACTCTTTGACCAATTTCAAATGCTTCTATTATCCAGTCCCATTCATCCAGACCTTCTTCTAATGCATCCATTGTTTCTAGTTTATATTCTAGTTCTTCTTTCTTTTGTTTGATTAAAATTATCATTGCCACAAATAATAAAAGAGCATACAAAACAAAAACACCAAGCCCACACCACAAAATCACAGGATAAGTATCCAATATTCCCCTCATCGAATACCCTACTACAAAACAAAACACCATCATGACAATAAATTCAATTAGGGGATTCCTTCGCCTTCTCTTTCTTGTTAACCTCATACTCCATACTCCTTCGTTATAAATAAAGAGGTTGTCAAAAAATAGTTTAATATCATTTTCTGACAACCTCTTATTTATTCTTCTACTTTTTTAATCTTTTTCTAAGTCTTATCCTAAAAGATTAAATTACTTCACAAAAGCCAAGTCTTTGTACTATCTGTACAGAACCGTTTAGAAACGGCAGTCCTTGGCGAGGTCTTTTCGAGCCTAGTACTGCTCCGTTTCGCCACGAGCGAGAGCGTGTTCTAACAGATAGTACAAAGACGGACTCTACATAATACTAATAAACAATCTCTTTCTTTTTTAGAGCTAATTTATGCATTTCTTCTGTCGCAAAAGAAATCTTTGTAATGGCATCCCGCTTTGTCAAATAACACCAAAAACTATCGTCTGGAATTGAAATATCCACACAATCTCCTCGACCTAAATAGTCATATTCGATATGCATACTTTCCAATCCTTTTGCACTACGTTTTAATACATAAGGTTCTCCATAATAATTACATTCCACTCTTGTTTCTTCTGGGGTTTGAATTAACTTACCCATACCCTGTTTATAAAACTTTTTAGAACCAGGCAATGTTTCTACTCGAACATCATCTTCAAAATAATATGTGCCATTTTCTATTTCTTCCCTCACACAGGCACGTTCCCAATTGCTCCAATCTGGAATATGAGAAAACTCGGTTTCTCCTTCTAGGGCATGAAGCTGACCATATTCATCCATTTCCCAAGTCTTCTTACAACAATCACACCAAAGTCTTGTGCCTTCGGAATCCATTTTTCCCTCTGTTTTACAAGATGGACATTTATACAACAGGGCATGTAATCCTTTTGCTCTTTGTGGATGGTCAATTTTAATTTGATTTTCTTTCTGCCATGCAAAATCATCATACTGAAAATGTTTTGCAATTCTTTCATTAATTTCCTTTACAGAAAGTGTTTTTGTCTCCTCTGCTGTTACAATCTGCACTAATTCTGCCTCTACATACGTCTTTTTATCAATTTTATTCCACTGCGGGCAAGTGACAAAGTTTCCATGAATGGTTAATACAACGACTGGAACTCCCAACATTTTTACCATTTTTCCGAGAGAAGTTGGTAAAAAAGAAGTACATCCATCTAAGGAATATCTTGCTTCTGGAAAAAGAACAAAGACATTCTTTAACACATCCACACAATACTTCATATTTTTAATTAAATGAATATCTGTAATAAATTTTCTTGTTGCAATAATACCTGCCGCACGAGCAAGTGTTTCTGTATAAGTATTAAAACCTTCTAATGTCATAACATTATTAGGACGAGCTGGATGAGTTGCTTTTAACATGACAAAAAAATCTACCATAGAAGCATGATTTGACAATAATAAATAAGGTTCTTTCAAATCTTCTACTTCTTTTTTCTTCCATTGAAAATTACGCTTTTTTAAATCTGGATAACACAACACATACCGTATCGTGTGCAATAAAAAAATAGGATATCTTGGTCTTTTCTCAAAATCAAAATGTTCAATTTTATTCTTATCTCGTATCTTTATCAATTTCATTGTTTCTCCCATCTCGCAAAAGCAATTTTACATTTCCAAAACAATGCATTCCGCTTTTAACACATGAAACAATTTTAACATATCTTCCGACGATTTTCTACATTTTTTATAAAGAAATTATGACTTTATTATAAACTAGCTATTCCTGTTCATGCTTTTTCTTTAAAATAGCTACATTTTCTTCTACTCTTTTCTTCTTCAATGGATACCAAAACCACAAAATCAAAGCAAGTAGTAAAAATCCTGTGGCTGGAAGTAACGTAGAAATATTGTAAATTCCAAGTGTTACACTTGCTTCAAATGCTGTTAATTCATTATACCCAATTAAAGTAAGTAATCCTCCTGAAAGTCCAGCGGATGCCGCCTGTCCTAATTTTCTTGCAAACGAATATAACGCATATACTGAACCATCTTCTCTAATTCCATTTTTTATTTCAGAATAGTCAATCACATCTGTAATCAGTGCCCAGTTTACCATATTAAAAATACCTAATCCAAGCCAACAAGCAGTCATAATAGCTACATACACCCAAACATTCTCTGGTCGCAACAAAAACAAAAGAAAACAAACAACTGCTGCCAAAAGATTAGAAACTACACTAATTTCTGCTTTTCCAAATTTTTCTGCTAATGGCTTTGCCACTCCAGCCGCAAGAAACATCGCTCCTACCATAGTAAATGTAGAAGCAGATTGTGCTGTTGTATTTCCATAAAAATTAGGATACACATAATTTGCCATGGACTGCATTGTCAACTGTGCCAATAACATTACAATAGAAGCAGCAATAATAGAAATTAAAGCTCGATTTTTTACCGCATTTTTTAACATAACAAATACACTATTATGTTCTGCCTTTGTTGTATTTGTCTCTGGTGTTACTCTTTCTGTTGTTAAAATATAACAAAGAATATAGCATCCCACAGCTAATATAGAAAAAATACCTGCAATTATTGTAAAAATGCGACCATTCATCACCGTATTACCATCTGGACTTGTAGTATAAGCAATCATTGGAACACCTGCCCCAATAATCAATCCTGCTAAACTACCACCTAAACTTCGATATGTGGATAAAGATTGTCTATCGCCAGGTTCTGGTGAAATCGCAGAGGCCATAGAGCCATACGGAATATTAATCGAAGTATAAAAAATAGAACCCCACAAAATATAAGTAATAAATAACCATCCTATTTTAAAATACATAGAAAATCCAGCGAAACTACTTTGATAAATTAAGAACGAAGAAATTGCCACAGGTCCACACATACGTCGAATCCAAGGTTTAAATTTTCCTACGGGAGTCACTTTGCTTCTATCACAAATACGCCCCATAGTCACATCTGTAAATGCATCTACAAAACGAGCAATCATCATAATAACACCAACAACTGCCGCTTCTACTCCCATAACATCCGTATAAAATTTTAACAAAAAACTAGAAGAAAGAATAAATGTAAAGTCATTACCAAAATCTCCAAATAAGTATCCTAATTTATCACGTATTCCAAATGGTTTTTGACTTATTGTTTCGTTCTCTTTCATATAAATAACCTCACCTTTCCCAATCGTTATTACTTTATATCTGTTCTTATTTGTATTTTTTATAATAAAAAAGTACATACTTCTTTTAGAACTTAACTGTGCTTTTATTGTAAACGATAATAAGATTCTTTATTCAGAAAAATACCCAATAAATTACTTTATTATGACAAAAGTACATTATTTCTAACTCATTAAAAGGAGGTTACTATGCGAACAGTTATAAATTTTAATTCTAAATGGGCATTTACAAAACAAGCAGATACACTGCCAACAGCTATGCCAACCAAATGGGATTTTGTGAACCTGCCTCATTCTTGGAATGCCATTGATGGACAAGATGGCGAAAACGATTATTACCGAGGTACTTGTTATTATGCCAAATCATTTTCTAAATTAGAGCTACCAGAAGCAGAGGAATACTATCTGGAATTTTGTGGTGCAAATTCGTCTGCGGATGTGTATGTAAATGGAACAAAATTATCTCATCATGATGGCGGATATTCTACCTTTCGAGTCAATATTACAAATGCATTAGAACAAGAGAATTTAATTGTAGTTACTGTAAACAATCAAAAAAATGATACCGTATATCCACAAAATGCTGACTTTACGTTTTATGGTGGTCTATATCGTGATGTCAATTTAATTGCAGTAAGTCATTCTCATTTTGACTTAGATTATTTTGGAGGTCCAGGAATTGCCGTCACACCATCCATCAAAGGACAAACAGCAGATGTGAAAATAGAAGTCTATATCACGAATCCAAAGCCAGAACAAACTCTCTCTTACAAAATAAAATCTGCTTGTGGTTGTGTTGTAGAAGAAATTACTGTTCCTGTGGATAAAACAGATGTTTTATTATCTATCGAACAAGTCCACCTATGGAATGCTAGAAAAGACCCTTATCTTTATACAGCAGAAGTCTATTTAATGGAGGAAAATACAATATTAGATAAAGTTACAACTCGTTTTGGGTGTCGTACATTCCGTATTGACCCCGAAAAAGGCTTTTTTTTAAATGGAGAACATTATCCTTTACGAGGTGTTTCTCGTCATCAAGACAGATGGGGCATTGGAAATGCTTTATTAAAAAAACATCATAAACAAGATATGGAATTGATTTATGAAATAGGTGCAACAACAATTCGTCTAGCCCACTATCAACACGACCAATATTTTTATGATTTATGCGATGAATATGGTATGGTTGTTTGGGCAGAAATTCCGTATATCTCTTCTCATATGCCAACGGGCAGAGAAAATACCATTTCTCAAATGAAAGAACTTATTATTCAAAATTATAATCATCCTTCTATCATCGTTTGGGGATTATCGAACGAAATTACAATGGCTGGAGCATCTAATCCTGATTTAATTGAAAATCATCGTATCCTAAATGACTTATGCCATGAAATGGATAAGACTCGTCTTACAACAATGGCCTGTGTCTCCATGTGTGATATGGATGAACCATATGTCCACATTCCAGATACCGTATCTTACAATCACTATTTTGGTTGGTACGGTGGAGATACATCTATGAATGGACCTTGGTTTGATAAATTCCATGAAAAATATCCAAATCAGCCAATCGGTTGCAGTGAATATGGCTGTGAAGCATTAAACTGGCATACTTCCAACCCACAACAAGGTGATTACACCGAAGAATACCAAGCCTACTATCATGAAGAATTGATTAAACAATTATTTTCTAGAGATTATTTATGGGCAACCCACGTTTGGAATATGTTTGATTTTGGTGCTGACGCTAGAAACGAAGGTGGTGAAAATGGTCAAAATCACAAAGGACTTGTCACATTTGACCGTAAATACAAAAAAGACTCCTTCTATGCTTATAAAGCATGGTTAAGTAAAGAACCTTTTGTGCATATTTGCGGAAAACGATATGTAAATCGTGTGGAAGATATTACAAAAGTGACCGTATATTCCAATCTACCAGAAATAGAATTGTTCGTTAATGGAACTAGCCTTGGAAAACAAACAAGCAACGAACACTTCTTCTATTTCCAAGTACCAAATAAAGGAACATCCACCCTTATTGCAGTTGCAGGAAATTATAAAGATAGTAGCCTGATTAAAAAAGTAGAATCTTTTGATGAGTCATATCGATTAAAAGAAAAAAATGCAATTTTA
>CALAEX010000039.1 GCA_937891165.1 uncultured Lachnospiraceae bacterium
AAACTGCAAATAACGCAAACCAATTCGTTGATATGGATAAAAGAACGTCTGAAAGCCTTTTTTTGCGATATAACGAAAACAGAAATTTCTTCCGCCTACATAACTACGTACACGCAAATCCTGAAGATGTTCCCCAAAACTAATTAAAACTTCTGCTTCCTCTGAAACATCCAATGTAAATTCTAGTAAACCTGTCCTCTCTTTCTGTAAATCGAAAATCAGATATACACCATCCATAAATATCTCATTAGGAATCGACCAGTGTACTGTTTTCTGCTCCTGTGTGAAAGTGAAGAAATCATTTTTTCTACAACCAGACAAATATGCTGTCTGCATTCGCTCCGCTTTACAAGATGCATTTTTATTTTCTAAAAAAACTCCCTGTGCATATAAATTGGCTTTTTCCAATGGCTGAAGAAATAATTTGTGAATAGGGCGTGGAAAAAGATGTTTTTCTTTTCCTACTAAAATACTTAGTTTATATTGTGTTTCTATACAATTTGCATCATATTCAAAATTGTAGCCCAACTGATTGCTAATCTTCTCCCCATTCTTTAAAAAATGCTTATTTATCCTGGAAAGACAATTACAATTACTATACAATAACTCACTACTTTCGTTTTGTATTGTAAAGATAATGCCTGGTAACTGCTTTTGCCGAGTAGAAAAATCAGAACCACAAACATAATGAGCAATATATAACTCATTCGTACCTTCTCTTAAATAAGAAGTAATATCTAGTGCATCATAAACCTGATAATCCTCATAACCATCATATTGCCCACAATCCACAAAAGTACCATTGATATATACTACATATTGAGAATAGGAACAAATGTAGAGAATCGTTTTATATATAGGTAATGTTTCAAACGAAGTACAATATTCAAAATACACATCCCAAACTTCTTTTGCATCATAATCAGCAAAAATCCATTCTGCATTTTGGAAATAATTTTTATTAATATCCATACATTTTTCTCTCCTTTTTTTCATTATATTCCGTTTCTCAAAAAATAGCAATATTGCCCTGTAAAATCTTTTCTATTTTTGTTACTATTCCTATATGTAAAAAAAACATTCTATGAATAGATACTGTTTGAACACACTCTTTTGAGACAAGGTGAAGCAATACTATGCTCAAAAACCTTGCTAAGAGCTTCCATCTCTTTATAGTTCTTCCAATATCTATTCATAGAACTACCATGTTCTACGCATTTTAAGCGAGAAACTACTTTCTTTTCTCCTTCGACCAAACAATTTCTCCGTTGATAATCGTAGCACATACAGCGGACGCTATTTCTAATGGATTTCCATCATATATGACGATATCTGCATCTTTTCCAACCTTCAAACTTCCCAAACGATGCTCCACACGACAAATGCGAGCTGCGTCAATTGTAATAGCACGAATTGCTCCCATCTCGTCCATCCCCTCTTTTACTGCTAATCCTGCACACAATGGCAAATATTGAATACGAGACACGGGATGGTCTGTTGTCAATGCTACTACTACTCCCGCTGTTTGCAAAATACCTGCTGTTTTAAAATCGGATAAACTTACTTCCTCTTTTGTACGTGAAGCTAACGAAGGTCCAACAATCGCAGGATATCCGCTTTTTGCAATTTCCTCTGCTATTAAATGCCCTTCGGTACAATGGTCTAGCGTAATCCCTAATTCAAATTCTTTTGCAATCCGAATGGCTGTAAGAATATCATCTGCTCGGTGAACGTGTGCTTTCAAAGGAATTTTCCCTTCTATTACTTCTCTATAACATTCCATAGTAAAATTTTCCTGTCCTTCTTGATTCCCATTAAAATATTGTCTAGCTTGAAATAGTTCTTGTCGAATTAAAGATGCAATTCCCATACGAGTAGATGGAATATTCCCATTCATTCCATACGTTGTCATTGGATTTTCTCCAAATGCTATTTTCATGGCAGCAGGTGCTAATACGACCATATCATCAATACAACGCCCATCTGTCTTGATAAAGGCAAATTGTCCACCTATTGCATTGGAACTTCCTGGTCCAACCATAACTCCTGTAATTCCTACGGCGATTGCATTATGAAATGCACTATCCATTGGATTAATGGCATCAATTGCTCTTATATAGGGAGTAATCGGATTTGTCCCCTCATTAGATTCATCTAATTGCCCTGTTACTTTTTCCTCTGAAATTCCAATATGACTATGAGCATCAATAAATCCCGGAAATACACGCATTCCTTCTGCTTGAAATACTTGCATACGTTCTGTAGGTGCAATATTTTTTGAAATTTCAATAATTTTTCCCTCTTTCATTAACAAATCTGCTAAAATAGTTCCCTCTGATTCCATTGTATATAATAGTCCATTTTGAATTAAAAGCATGAAATTTTTTCCTCCTTATAAAAAATAAAATTATTATGAATAGCTTTCCATAAACGTGGCAAACTATACTCATAAAAATAAGGAGGCAAAAAACATGAACAACAATTATAGCAACAACAATAACAACAACAATAACAACAACAATCAGAAAAATAATAACAACAATCAGAACCAAAAGAGAAACAACCAGAACAATAATCAGAAAAATAATAATAATAACAACAATAATCAGAATCAACAAAACAGATAAGAATGTACTAACAACTCATATTTTCCAATAAACTAGATTTATTACTATGAGTCTTTAGTCAATCAAACCATATTTTTTATCATCATAAGCCAAGCAGTAGAACTTTGTTACCATTTTTTCTACTGTTTGGTTTATTTTTTTTATAAATCTATTGACACAACTGTATAAACTGTATATACTTAAATTATACAGTTTGAGAGGTGATACAATGACTATACTAATTGATAACAAAAGTGGAACATCCATTTATGAACAAATTTATACTCAAATCAAAAATCAAATTATAAGTGGTGCTTTAAAAGAAAATGAAATGTTACCTTCTATTCGCGGTTTAGCAAAAGATTTACGAATTAGCTTTATTACTACAAAACGTGCTTATGATGAACTTGAAAAGGATGGATTTATCTATACAATACAAGCCAAAGGCTGTTATGTAGCACCTAAAAACACCGAATTATTACGAGAAGAAAATTTAAAAAAGATAGAAGAACATATCGAACAAATAATATTACTTGCTGCTTCTTGTAATTTAACTAAGAAAGATATTTTAGATATGGTAACTTTTAGTTTGGAGGAATATTTTCCATAGGGCAACGACCCTGTTTAGGAGCTAAGCTGACACCCTGGTTATGGATAGGCAGAACGAAGGAAGTTAGGAC
>CALAEX010000040.1 GCA_937891165.1 uncultured Lachnospiraceae bacterium
AGGCGATCGAAGATGAAGAAGCTTGAGCGAAGTGCGATTCGTGTAGAACAACATCAAATCGACACTCGTCATGCTTCGTATGCTTTGTTAGCTTCCTTTTGTCATAAAGCAAAGAATTTATATAATCATGCGAATTATCTTGTGCGACATGCTTTTTTTGAAGAAAAACAGTGGTTACGCTATGGGACTTTAGATAAGTTATTAAAAGAAGATACCGAATATCCGGATTATAAGGAGATGCCAACCGCACAATCAGCACAACAAATATTACGGGCGTTAGATGGCAATTGGGCTTCTTTTTTTGCTAGTATCAAAGACTATAGTAAAAATAAGCAGAAGTATTTAGGAAAACCAAAACCACCAAAGTATTTGAAAAAAGACCCGTCTTTAGAAGTTAACGCCATGTTTTTTTAGAAATAAACTGGAAATCAATTTACTACAAACCCTTTTAAATAAACGAATTCTGAGGTTTTAAAAACACTTGAAAAATTATTTTTCTCATGTAATAATAATGGCGTTAATGGCGTTATATTTTACAATGAGAGGAGTAATGCTTATGGCTTATTATTTAAAGAAAACCAAACTAAAAGGGCGAACCTATCTTTCTATTGATGAAAGTTTTTATAGTCATGAAAAAAGAGGAACAGCTCATAAATGTTATCAATCTCTTGGTTCTGTAGAATCTTGGATAAAAAAAGGAGTAGAAGACCCTATTTCTTATTTTCAGGAAGAGGTAAATGCACTAAATTTAGAAATAGAAAAACAATCCTGTCCTAAAATATCTTCTATTTCTCCGATTCAATCTCTTGGTTATTTTCCACTCAAAGCAATTCTTGAAAAAATGCAGATTAAAACTTTTGTAGATTATTTTAAACTTACCAATGAATTTCAGTATGACCTTTATGAACTCTTATCTTCTTTGATTTATGCTAGAGCAGTACACCCTTGTAGTAAACACAAAACATTTCATGAGGTTCTCCCAAATTTATATTATCCTGTACACTATTCTTATGACCAATTATTAGATGGACTTGCGTTTCTTGGAAATGATTATGAAAAATTTATCGAAATTTTCACGGTACAAACCAAAAAATTGTTTGGTCTAAACACTTCCAAAACTTACTTTGATTGTACCAACTTTTACTTTGAAATTGATAGAGAAGATGATTTTCGTAGAAAAGGACCAAGTAAAGAAAATAGAAAAGAACCTATTGTTGGACTTGGTCTATTATTAGATAATCATCAAATTCCTATTACTATGAAATTATATCCAGGAAATCAATCAGAAAAACCTGTATTACGAGAAATCATTCATCAATTAAAAATACAAAATAACATTACAGGAAAAACAATACATGTAGCAGATAAAGGACTCAATTGTGCTCGTAACATTGCATTTTCTAAAGAAAACGGAGATGGATATCTTTTTTCCAAATCAGTTAAAGGACTTTCCGAAGTAGAAAAAACATGGGTACTATTAGAACAAGGATTTACAGAAGTAAAAGATAAACAAGGAAAGTTGTTATATCGTTATAAATCTTGCATAGATGAATTTCCTTATAAAATAGAGCAGGATGGAAAAGAATATACCATTAAATTATCAGAAAAACGACTATTAACTTATAATCCTTCTCTTGCTACAAAGAAGAAATATGAAATTAACCGAATGGTAGAAAAGGCAAAAACATTAACTATGTCTCAAGCAAAAAAGGCAGAGTATGGAGAATGTGGGAAATATGTATCTTTTCCTAGCGAATCGAATAAAAAAGCGAAAATTTCTCTCAATCAGAAAGCCATTCAGAAAGATTTAACCTTTGCTGGATATAATCTAATTATAACATCAGAAACTAAAATGAAAGATACCGATATGTATGAGATTTATCATAACTTATGGCGAATTGAAGAGTCTTTTAAAATAATGAAATCCGACTTAGATGCACGTCCTGTGTTTCTTCAAAAACAAGATAGTATACAAGGACATTTTTTAATCTGTTATTTAACCGTACTATTAGAACGAATTTTTCAATTTAAAATCTTAAAGAATCAATATTCCACTTCCGACGTTTTTGAATTTATCAAAGATTTCAAAGTAACTAAAGGGGAAAGAAATTATATTAATACAACAAAATCAACCGATTTTATTCAAGAATTAACGAAATTATCTAATTTACCTTTAACCAATTATTTTCTTACAGAAACACAAATCAAATCTATTTTAACATGGAAAATTTAAGTACGATTAAAAAAGCTGTTGCAAATTTTATTACAACAGCTTTTTTTCTAAAAAGTTAACGCCATGTTTTAATGTCTGATACCAAAGTCAGGTTATACAAGCAAATCAAAAAAAATTTAAGGAGGTCAATGATATGTGTGAAGCATTAGAAGAATTAATGAAAGATAAAATTCAAGAAAAAACACAAGAAGCAATGCATCTTGGAATGCAACAAGGACTTCAGCAGGGACTTCAGCAAGGCGAATATCAAAAACTTCTCCAACAAATACGAAAAAAAATGAACAAATTAAAAACGATAGAACAAATTGCGGATGAATTAGAAGAAACTATCGAAACCATTACTCCTATTTATCATCAGTTAAAAGAAAATAATCTCTCTTAACCATACAAAATAATTTAGGTGCTGTCACTTTATGTAACAGCACCTTTCTTCTATCCTTTTTTATTTTTTTACTCCGAAAAACTACCTAGCGAATGTGTTTTCTTTTCCCCACAACCGAGCCGTTCTACTATTAAAGCACAATTTTCACAAGCTTTCGAATAGGTATCTACTACTGTAGTTATTAAACAATCTTGATAAATATGTTCTTCGCTTCCTGCTTCTTTTTTTATTTCTCCACAAAGATACAAATGTTCTTCTGTGAAAGAATCGTGTTGTTCGTTTTGCACTTGCATCGAATGTTTTTTACAAGCTTCATACCATGGTATAGTACCAACAACATCTCCTTCTTCTGGCACTAAATATTCTACTTGCACACAATCTTCATCTTTCAAAAAGAAGTCTTCTTCTTTTATTGTTTCTACACAAAAGCGTACCAAAACAGGTGGTTTCTTGCCATCTTGAGAATACAATCCATATACTCTTCTACCATCCGTATATAATTGTTCTATCTTTCTATGTATATCTGGTGTTATCATAGCATCCTCTGACTTACTGTATCCATCTGACGTATCTGCAATATATAAATATTCTCCATCTGTAAACCACAGATATTTCCCATTTTCTGTCATAGTAAAGTCAGAAAATTCTTCCATTCCTTCTCCAAAACATTGTGCAATTTCTTCTTTTACATAGTTATTTTCATCTATAATATCTCCTCGAAAATTATAAATCCCTCTATTTTTTTGTTTCAAATCAAATGTAAGAATCGAAGAATTTCCTAACGCCATCGAGTATATCTTATCTTTTGCAACACAATATTGAAAATCTCCAATCGAAATAGGAATACTATCTTCTTCTCCTTTTGTTCTACTTACTAATGTTACTTTCGCAGGTTGTGTACTATCTTCTACCAAAAGATAAGAAAAATAATAGTCTCCCCAACCTAGTTTCCCTTGATTTGTCGTATCTTTGATTGGCTCGCTTTCTCCAAAAGGTAACGTATAATAAGACACACTTTTACGAGTAATACCATCTTCTTTTGATAGTACTTCACTATAATTAAAATGAATGCCTTGTTCATTCACATTTAATTTATGATTCTCTCCACCTTGTATTGTACCTAATGCATACACCAATTCTATTTCTTTCGTTTCTTTTTTATAGCGATAAATATCTCCTGCTTTTTGTTCCTCGGTATCTTCACTTATCATAAAATAAACATAATCTCCAAACGGATATACTTCTTTTACTGGCAATGCTACAACTAGTTGTACTACTCCATCTTTCATCTCATATAAATAATTATCTCGATTTTGATTGACAAAATAAATCGTTTCGGTCTTTTCCTCTAAACAAAACAAAGAAGCACCACTATTTTTTCCCTAGATAACTTTCGATTCATTGCATTACAAAGTGCTACATCCACGGATTCTTCTTGTTCCATAATAATATAAAAATCATCTGTTTCTTCCTTAAAATCGCTCGATTCTTCTTGAGGGATATCTTCACTGCTTGGAACAAAAGTAATAGAAAGTGCACCAGAATCTTCTTCTATCACTTCGTTTTGTTCAGGTTGTCCACAAGCACACACACAAACACAACAACATAAAAACAAAGATTTCTTTAAGACTCGTTTCATATTCGTTTCGTTCTCCTTTTGTTATTCTTCCATATAAATCTTTCGTTTTCGTTCTATTTCCTTTACCATTTCTTCTAATTCTATCTCTCCATCTATATAATCCCAAAACATATTCCAGTAGATATCTCTATCCATTCCAAAGAAAATACTACCATTTGCATACACTTCATACCAATCTTTTATGAATGGTTCATCCTGATACATCGACTCATCTGCTAATAAAAATGTGTCTTTCTGAGTCATCATATATTGACAAAATTCTGAAATATACGCTAACGTTGCCTCTAAATTATCAGAATTTGCATTTACTGCAAGAAAAGTTACTGTTCCTACATTTCCTATATTCTTTGCTATTTTAGGTATTCCTACTGCTCCAATGGCATTATTCACATCCTTTAGCTTTCCTACATCAAATAAAATATTTCTTACATTTCGATTATATTCATAAAAAAATGGAAATAAATTGTTTTTCGAAAGTTTATCAAATGCAATTGCATTACTCGCTAATTGTTCCTCATTTTCTTCTGGTAACATTTGTATTTGTTTTGCATAAGTACGAAATACATCGGTATCAAAACTATCATAGACACTTAAATATTGATGAAATAACTCTTCTATCAACGCCTTATCTGCTAAATTTCCCTTGACAAATGTCCATTGGGACTGTGTATACTGAGTAGCTATCTGTTCGATTTCTTTCAAACGATATTCTTTCAAAGAAACATCATAATAGTCATTCATGTTATCTAATCCAA
>CALAEX010000041.1 GCA_937891165.1 uncultured Lachnospiraceae bacterium
CAAATAATTCATAAATGCATCATAATATACCACTTCATCCATCGCAAAATAAATTTCCCCTGTAGCATAAACATCATAACATTGTTGTATAAATGTACTATCAGAATAAGTAGTTTTATCTGCTAATAAAAAGGAATCTTGTAGCGTCATTAAGTATCTACAAAGCATAGAAATATAGGATAACGTTGCTTCTAAATTTTTGGATTTTGGATTCACCGCAAAAAATGTACAAGTTCCAATACTTGACATTCCTTCCTCTATTTTTGGTAGTTCTGTTACTTTTACTCGTTCATAAGCTTCTTCTATATTAATATCTCTTTCATATCCTGACAAAAAACTCGCAAATGAGATATATTCATAAAAAAACTCTGGTGAAATACGAGAACTTGAATCTTGATTCGCATGAACCTTAAGCAAATTCCTTTCTAATAAGCTTTTCAATTGTTTTGCATAGTCTCGAAATACCTCTGTATCCACAGAATCTTTCCTATAAAAATACTGAGCAAAAAATTCACTCATGATTTTTACATTCGTTATCTTTCCTGAATTTTCTAGCTCTGCCTGCTCTGTAAAAGCAAGAAATTCCTGATAATCCATAGTAGAAAAATCAATTCCTTGTGTTTTACAATAAATAGAATCATATACAAGAAGTGGCATATCTAACCGAATTGGAATCATCCAAATATCTCCATCTTCATTTGTAGCAACTTCTTTCAAATTTGGAAAACAAGCATCCAAATACTCTTGTACTCCCGGCACATCATTTAAAGAATAAAAAATGCCATTTTTCTTAATATTATATGCATTCGAATACATACTATTTAAAAAGTATAAATCAAAATCCGAATCCTGTGCTAATACTTTTAAGGAAAAGGTTTCCATATCTACTTCTTGTTGTAACATTCGATATCCGCAACTATACATATCTACATGGTCTACTAAATTAACGAGTAAGCGAATCGTTTTATTTTCTCTTAATGTATCTGTCACACAAACTCGTTCTACTATACTTTCTTCATAATCATAATAAAAAGCAAATCCTTTTGTATAAACAGCCGTTCCATAAAGACTAGAAGTGTCCGTTGTAATTTGTGCTTCCATGCCATCTACTGTTCCATAATGTAACTTTAAATTATGAGTAAATAAATATCCATCTTCACAAGAAGTTAAACACTTTAATGGAGATAATGTATATTTCCATCCTGCTTCTCTTAGTGCTTGTTCTTCTGGTAAAAACTCTAAAAACCCAAAGCCTTTCTCATCATGATAATAATAAATCATTAACGTATCATCTTTCGTTTTAAAAATATCCAAAGGAACTGGAACATCTAAAAATTCTATGTAGGGATTTTCTTCTACTTTAGAAATTCTACCAATCATTTCTCCATAATAACCTACTGTAACATCTGTCAGAGTATTATAGGAAACATCTGCTCCCATAGGAGATTTTCCAAAGAAATAAAAATAATCCCCAAGAGAAACTATTTTCTTAATATAATCATAATCTTCGCTTGATATTACCGTTTGTTCGATTATTTCCCAAGTCGTAAGGTCAATTCCTGCTAACACTAAACCTTTTCCTGTCTGAGATACAGTACAATATAATACTCCATCTTCCATAAGCATTGCATTGATACTAGCACTTCCTAATGTAATATCTACTTGTTGTAAACAAGTCCCATCTAAATCATAAACCGAAAAGCGTTGAATTTTTTCTTCTTCTGAATCAGAAGAAATAAACTGAGCTGTATATAATATTCCATTTTCATCTATTGTAATGATATCTGCTTGTTCTGTTCCCGCATATCGAAATATTTCTGGTTCAATTGCTAATGATTCTACATTTATTGTAGGTGCTTTTTGACATCCTGTAAATAACATAAGAGCAAATACTATTTGCATAAGAATAAAAAATCGTTTCATCATAAATTCCCCTTTTATTTGCTATAAAAAATTGTTTTCTATCTCTACCATTACTTTTTTATTAAATCTTCCACTTGTACTTTAGGACTTCCTAAATTTCCCATAGTATCTGTTATAATATGCACTATATTCTTTTTTGTATTGTTAATATCAGCTTTTTCGGAATATACACCATAAAGTTCTGTTCCATCTGTATATAAGGTCGTAATACGATATTCCGTATTATTATAATAAATATCAGCAAAAGTTACTTCTCCACTCTTTAAATCCATACGATACAAATAATTTCCTGTCCCTGAAGTTATCCAAAGAGCGTCCTCTGTCATTGTAAAACAATCGATAACTCTTTGAGTACTGCTCTCCTTTACCACATTTTCTCCATGCTTTTTCTTGATTGCTTCTGTGAAATCATAATAAATAGTTTCTTTTGTTTCTAAATTAGTACAAGAAATACTTGTTTTTTCTATCGAATATAACATTTCTCCTTGTACACAATATTTAAAACTGCCAATAGAAGACAATTCTAGTTCCTCTCTTGTTCCGTCCTCTTGCATTGTCCTACTAACTAGCGTTAATTTTGGAGTACATAAAAGATAGTAATTACCAGAACCTTTTGTTGTCATACTCCTAGTATCTTTTATAGGCTCTAGTTCTCCAAATGGTAAATAATAATCATAGGAATAACTTAGATTATTCTCTTTTTTTATAGAATAACTAAAATAAATTCCACTATCTTCTACATATAATTTATGGTCTTCAGAACTTTCAATTGCACCTGCTGAATACACCAATTCTACCGTACCACTTTCTGGTGTATAACAATAAATATCTCCACTCTGCATCTCTTGCAGTTCATACTTTTTATAATCATCTACCATAAAATAAATAGAGCCTCCATAAGGATAAATCTCTTTTACGGGCATTTCTACGGCTAAAGCTACTTCTCCTTCCTTAATTCGATATAAAAAGCAATCCTTATCGTTTCCTTGATTGACAAAATAAATGACTCCGCTACTTTCCTCTACACAAAATAAAGAAGTACCCGCCATTCCTATATTTCCCATTGGAGATGCCTTTCGATTAAATGTATTATATCCTATGATGACATCTTCTACTGGTTCTACTACTTCACAAAGTCCTTCGGTTTTTGTTATTTTATTTGATACTTCTAGTTCCTTGGAAGAAGACTCTTCTCTTCTTTGAAAAGTTGCCTCTTGTTTTCTCTCTTCTATTGTAGGAGTTGGTGTTAATTGACTATCTCCTGTTGTACAACCTGTCATTCCTAATATTAAAATACTAATCCCAAAGCAAAAACACCTTTGCTTTTTCATAAACCATTCACTCCTTTTGATACATTTTTTACTCTCTATTATTACTGTATCATTTATATATGAACTAGAAATGTCCAAATTGTAAACGATTTGTAAACAAATTGTAAACAACTTCTATTTTTATCGTCTTTTGTTTTAAAAATATCCAAAGGAACAGGAACATTTAAAAATTCTATAGTTGGATTTTCTTCTACTTTAGAAATTCTTCCAATAACTTCTCCAGAATAATTGACTACAACATTAGGAAGTATATTAGTCCTCCTTTGTTTTTATTCTACTAAAAATTCGATTCCTACTTTAGCATTTCCTGAAGTATCCATTGTATCCGTTAGCAAACGAACAACAGGTCGTTCCGAAGGATATACATAGTTTTCTCCATAACGTACATATACTCCATATATTTCCTCCCCATCTGTATATAATGTATTAATAACATACGTTTTATTATTATGAGAAAGAGCTCCATACGTCACTTTTCCACTTTCCAAATCCATTCGATATATA
>CALAEX010000042.1 GCA_937891165.1 uncultured Lachnospiraceae bacterium
CTATCAAAACGGTCTAATACACCACCATGCCCTGGAATCAATGTTCCATAATCTTTAATTTCATTATTACGTTTCATAGCAGATGCTGCTAAATCTCCTATTTGAGCAATAATAGAACCACATCCACATACAATGGCATATTGAAGCAAAGAACCATGCTGTCCAAACCATGTATTCATTACCCAACAATAAAGAACAGCAAGCAAGGCTGCTCCTACAACGCCACCAATACAACCTTCCCATGTCTTTTTCGGGCTTAACACTGGAAATGCCTTGTGCTTTCCAAAAAGCATACCTGCACAATAGGCACACGTATCTGAACCCCATGCTGCTATAAAAATTAACCATACATGATATGCACCTTCTGGTAACATTCGTACTTGATAGAGATAAGACAGAAGAAAACCAGCATAAAAAAATCCAAAAAATAAATATAAAATCTTTTCAATAGAATACTTTGGAAATGCTACCACATAAATTGCCATTGCAGACAATAAAAAAAACACAAAAAGCGGAAGAAGTTTCTCTGTTTTATCAATGATTCCATAAGAAAGAAAAACCATAATATATCCAAGAACTGCTAATGGAGTCTTATGAATTTTTGCCATCTTCATAAACTCCATCATACCAATGATAGAAAGTGTCAAAGTAACGAGATACAGAAGATTTCCTCCTGTAATAACAAAAAAGAGCATCAAAACCACTAAAACAATACCACTTATCAATCTGGTTTTAAACATTTGTTACTCCTCCATATCTTCTTTCTCTTGTATTATAATACGCAATTGCATCAATTAAATCATCTTTAGAAAAATCAGGCCAAAGCACTTCTGGAAAATAAAATTCTGTATAAGCAAGCTGCCATAACAAAAAATTAGAAAGTCTTTGCTCCCCGCTTGTTCTTATCAATAAATCAGGTTCTGGAATTCCAGCAGTATCAAGATAAGAAGAAAACTTCTGTTCCGTAAGTTCCTCCTCCGAAAGGACACCATTCTTTACATCCTTTGATACCTGCTTGATTGCCCTGAGCAATTCATCTCTACCACCATAATTCAATGCTATCTGAAACCGTAATCCGGTATTATTTTCTGATTCTTTTTCTAACGTTTGAATGCTTTTTTGTAAATCTGCATCCAATCTAGAAATATCACCGATGACTTTCACCTTCATTTTATTTTTTGATGCCTGTTTTACGCAATCCTTCATATAATTTCTCAACAAATTCATCAGTGTTGCTATTTCATCTTCTGGTCTGCTCCAATTTTCCGTAGAAAAAGCATATACTGTCACGTATTGAATGCCAAGATGATATGCTTCTTTACAAACCATTTCTACTGTTTTAGCACCCTGTCTGTGCCCCATATTTCTTGGTAAACCTCTTTTTTTCGCCCAACGACCATTTCCATCCATAACAATCGCTACATGTTGTGGAATTTTCCAATTCGGATTTAACTCTTTTCCCATAATTTTCATCCTTTCATAAGGAAATGGACGCTCCAACTTAGAAAAGCCAAAGCGCCCAATGCTTCTTTTATTATACAGTCAAGATTTCTGATGTCTTAGCCTCCGTACATTTATCAATATCCGTAATATACTTATCTGTTAATTTTTGGATTTCTTCTTCAATCTGCTTCTGCTCATCTTCAGAAATTTCATTTGCCTTTGCTGCTTTCTTAATCGCATCATTCGCATCTCTACGAACATTACGAACTGCAACCTTAGCATGTTCTGATTTCTTTTTAATATCCTTTACTAAATCCTTACGACGTTCTTCTGTAAGTTCTGGAAATACTAAACGAATAATTTTACCATCATTACCAGGAGTGATTCCAATATCAGATGCTAAAATAGCCTTTTCAATTTCTTTAATCATTTTAGATTCCCAAGGCTGAATCTGAATTACTCTTGCTTCTGGCACAGAAATATTAGCAACAGTCTGGATTGGAGATGGCTGTCCATAATAATCTACACGAAGCTTATCCAATAAATGTGGATTTGCACGACCTGCTCTAACAGATGCATATTCTTCTTTTAATACTTCCAAAGATTTACTCATCTTATCTTCAAATGGTTTTACTCTTGGATTCATAATAGTTCCTCCTTATTATTTTTATTATACAGTAATTTTAGTGCCATTACTTATTCCCATAGCGGCATCTACAATACCATTTTCTACATTCAAAGAGAAAATTAAAAGTGGCATTTTATTTTCTAAACAAAGCACGGCACTTGTTAAATCAATTACACCAAGCTTCTTATCTACAATTTCACTTACTGCTAATGTATCAAACTTTTTCGCCTCTGGATTCTTCTTTGGGTCACTATCGTAAACACCATCAATTGCCTTTGCCATTAAAATAACATCACATTCTAACTCAATTGCTCTCAAAGAAGTAGCAGAATCCGTTGAAAAATATGGATGACCTGTACCACCTGCACAAAATACAACACTGCCCGCATTTAATTCTTTTACTGCATCATCTTTAGAAAACAAGGTGGTCATACTTCCACAAGCAAAAGGGGTATACACTTTTGTATTCAACCCAAGAGAACGGAAAATATCAGAAACATAAATACAATTCATAACGGTAGCTAACATACCAATTTGGTCTGCTTTTACTCTATCAATTGTCTCACTTGTTCTTCCTCTCCAGAAGTTTCCGCCACCAATAACGATTGCCACTTGTATTCCTTTTTCTATTAAAGTTTTTACCTGTTTTCCAACTTCCATACAAGTAGCTTCATCAAAACCAGTATGTTTTTCTCCTGCTAATGCTTCACCGCTTAACTTTAATAAAACTCTTTTATATTCTCCCATAATCAATCTCCTCTTTATACAGGATAAGATTTTGTCTGTGTATCGGCTGCTGTTACATCTACCTTTGTTGCCTGTGCCTGACGATATTTAAAGAAATCAGTAGCAACGGCTGGGAATAATGCATAAGAAAGAACATCTTCTTCTTGTTGCATCCATTCTTTACATTCTTCACGGAACTTATCAAGCTGTGGAGGAATGATATCTGCTGGACGGCAAGTAATTGGTGTTACATCACCAATGGCTTTCTTTTGCACTTCTTTATTGAATGGTTTTACTGTTTCACCGAATTCACCACTAAGTACCTTCTTAGATTCTTTTGTAACCATTTTATAACGTTCACCTTGTAATACATTTAATACTGCCTGTGTACCAACAATCTGAGAAGATGGAGTAACAAGTGGTGGCTCACCAAAGTCTTTACGAACTTCTGGAATTTCTCTTAATACATCATAGTACTTATCTTCTGCATGAGCTTCTTTTAACTGAGAAACAAGGTTAGATAACATACCACCTGGTACTTGATATAATAATGTCTTAATATCTACACCCATTACCTTTGGATTTAACAAACCACTCTTTAATGCCTCTTCCTGCATTGGACGGAAGTAATCTGCAATTTCTGCTAACTTATTCTGGTCTAAACCAGTATCAAATTCTGTACCCTTAAATGTTTCTACCATAACTTCCGTTGCTGGCTGGCTAGTACCCATAGAAAATGGAGACATTGCAGTATCAATCACATCTACACCTGCTTCTACTGCCTTTAAATAAGTCATAGCCGCTACACCAGAAGTATAATGAGTATGTAACTGAATTGGAAGGTCTGTACCTGCCTTTAATGCCTGTACTAATTCGGTTGCCTTATATGGAAGTAATAAACCTGCCATATCTTTAATACAAAGAGAATCTGCACCCATATCTTCTACTCTCTTTGCAATATCTTTCCAGTAATCTAATGTATATGCATCACCTAATGTATAAGATAATGCAATCTGTGCATGACCTTTTTCTTTATTTGCTGCTTTTACTGCTGTTTTTAAATTTCTAAGGTCATTGAAACAGTCGAAAATACGAATAATATCAATACCATTAGAAATAGATTTCTGTACAAAATATTCTACAACATCATCAGAATAATGATTATAACCAAGAATATTCTGACCTCTAAATAACATTTGTAACTTTGTATTTTTAAATCCGTCTCTTAACTTTCTAAGTCTTTCCCAAGGGTCTTCCTTTAAGAAACGTAACGATGCATCAAATGTTGCACCACCCCAACATTCTACAGAATGATATCCAATCTTGTCCATTTTCTCTACGATTGGGAGCATCTGCTCGGTAGACATTCTAGTAGCAATCAAGGACTGATGTGCATCACGCAATACGGTTTCGGTAATGCCAACTGGCTTTTTTACCTGATTTGCCATAATTATAACCTCCAAAATTCATTATCTTTTCTGTTGTCAAAGAAATTTTTATGAAACCATATAAAACTTTCTTTGACAACATTCTATTTTCTTTAAAAAGTAGCAATTCTTTCAAGTTAACTCGAAAAATGCTTCGCATTTTCCTCATTAACGCTTGATTTTCTTCGAAAATTTGCAACTTCGTTACAGATTGTCTTTCGACAATCCAAGCGTTACACCCCAAAAATTGCCATAAATACACCTGCTGCAAC
>CALAEX010000043.1 GCA_937891165.1 uncultured Lachnospiraceae bacterium
AATCCTTCTATCATTATTTATGGAGAAGGCTGGACGGGTGGTCCATCTACCATTCCAGATGAAGAACGTGCACTTAAGTGTAATGTACCAGCATTAGTTGGTGTAGGTGCATTCTCGGATGATATCCGTGATGGTATCCGTGGTGACGTATTTATCGAAGAAGAAATCGGTTTCATCAGCGGTCGTCAGAATATGGAAAATGACATTCGTTACTCCGTAGTAGGAGCAACCAGACATCCAGAAGTAGACTACGATGCATACGAATATAGTGAAGGACCATGGGCAAAGAACCCAGTAGATATCGTAAACTACATTTCTTGTCACGATAACCTTACACTCTGGGACAAAATCAGCGTATCTTGTCCAGATGCAACCGAAGAAGAAAAATTAGCTATGAACCGTTTAGGTGCTGGTATGATTTTCACTTCTCAGGGTATCCCATTCTTCTTATCAGGTGAAGAATTTGCACGTACCAAACCAATCGAAGGCACAGATGAAGTATGTGAAAACAGCTACAACATGCCATTCTACACAAACGTAATGCGTTATGACAGATTGGAAAAATACAGCGACTTAAACGAATACTACAAAGGAATCATCGCATTCCGTAAAGCACACGAAGGACTTCGTCTTGCAACAGCAGAAGAAGTTCGTAAGGCAGTACACTTCATCGATGACCTTCCAAAGAATGTCGTAGCATTCACCGTTACTACAGACGAAGAAACCATCTTCGTGGTATACAATGGCAACAAAGAAGCAGTAAAAGTAGATTTGCCAGAAGCAGGGGCATGGGATATTTGTATTGATAATGATAAAGCATCAAAAGATGCACTTCGTACAACTACAGATGCAGAAGTAGCGGTACAGGGAGTTGCTTGTCTTGTAGCAGTGAAAAAATAGAACTTAAATTGAGAAAAGCTCGGGCGATTGCCCGAGCTTTTTATAGTATATAGCTATTTACCAGCAATATTAATTCCCTTAACTAAAACCGATGGTGAACCACATCTGTGTGCACTAAGTGCGAAAGGATTGAACTTTAAGTCTTCACCTACAGAAGAGATGTCTTTCAGCAACTGTAAGAAGTTACCAGAGATGGTGATACCTTTGACTGGTGTGGTTTTCTTGCCATCTTCGATGCGGAAGCCGCCAGAAGAAAGAGAGAAGTCACCAGAAATTGGGTCAGCACCTGCATGCATACCTTCGACAGAAGTGATGTAAATACCGTTTCCAGCTTCTGCGAATAAGTCTTCTAAGCTTCCTTTAACTGGATTGATATAGAAGCTATAGTGGTTGATGCCAACAGGAGAAGAGTAAGAACCTTTGTAGCCATTTCCTGTTGTTTTCACGCCTGCTTTATTTGCAGTAGCGAGGTTGTGAAGGAAGGTAGTAAAGGTACCATTTTCGATGACATTTTTTGCATAGGTAGCAGCACCTTCATCATCGAAAGTCGCTTTTACTAAGGAATCCTTGTATAATGGGTCATCGGTTAATGTTACGATGTCTGCAGCGACGCATTCACCTTCTTTATCTTTTAAAAGAGATAAGCCTTTCTGAGCAGCTTCTGCTGAGAAAATAGAAGAGTAGCAGCTAAGAAGACTAGACATTACCTTATTTGAGAATACGACTTTGTATTCACCGCTATCTACTGATGTGTAGCCGATGGTTTCGATGGCATCTTTTACTGCTTCTTTTGCAATTTCTGTTTTGTCAAATTCAGTCATTTTTCCAGATTTGATTTCCATACCGTCATACATTTCATTGCCGTCGGAAACGATAGCAAGTGCATAGGCATAGTCAAAAGCAGAGCTGTCTACAAGGTCAAGTCCATTGGAGTTGAAAATGGCACGTTCAGAAGCTCCAAAACCAGCAACCGCCTGTGTTCCATCTACCACACGCTCATCCTGTGCGTAGATTTCTTTCTGTAAATCCAAAGCGAAGTTAATAACTTCTGCTGCGGATGGAGAAGTGCTTGCTTCTTTTTCACAGCTAAGGTAAGCATCGCCCTGTTTGTGAATGAAAGAAGGCATTTCACTTTCTAAAACCAACGCATTTTCGATTGCACGAAGTACGATAGATTCTGCTTCTTCTTCATTCATGTTTTCTGTAGAAGCGTAGCCAGTCTGTCCGTTTACGATACAGCGGAAGCAAACACCAAGGCTGTCAGCAGAGTTAAATCCTTTTACTTCGGTCTGGAAGATTTCTACACTGGTTTCATCGGATTTTGTGTAGTAGAGTTCATAGTCTTTTATTTCATTTGCTGTGGCGTATTTTACCACGGCATTTTTAAATTCTTGATAATTCATTTTCTTTACCTCATTTCAATGCAAAATTAACGTCCGCCGACTGTGATAGAAGATACACGAATCATTGGCTGACCAACGTCTGTTGGGATGCTTCCAGAAGAAGAACCACACATACCCTGTGCACGTTCTAAGTTCTGACCTACCATGTCGATATCCATAAGAATATCAGCACCCTTACCGATAAGAGTAGCACCACGAACTGCTTCGCAAATCTTACCATTTCTTACAATGTAGCCTTCGTTTACGGCGAAGTTGAAGTCTCCAGTAACAGGGTTAACAGAACCGCCACCCATAGAATGTGCATAGAGACCATATTCGATAGAAGCGATGATATCATCGTTTTTGTCGGTACCTTCTGCAATGAATGTGTTTGTCATACGTGAGGTTGGCTCATAGAGGTAGCTCTGACGACGGCAGTTACCAGTCGCATCCATGCCCATACGACGTCCGTTTAATTTATCAATCATGTAAGATTTCAATACACCGTTTTCAATTAATACGTTTCTGTTAGAAGGAGTACCTTCGTCGTCGATATTGATAGAACCCCAAGCATTTGGAATCGTACCATCATCGATAGCAGTAACTTTAGTATTTGCAATCTGTTCGCCTAGTTTACCAGCGAATACAGACTGTCCAAGGGCAACGCTAGATGCTTCCAAACCATGTCCGCATGCCTCGTGGAAAATAACACCACCGAAACC
>CALAEX010000044.1 GCA_937891165.1 uncultured Lachnospiraceae bacterium
TCATTTAAAAACATAGTTTTATTCAGTTGTCAAAGAACAAAAAATGATTGTTTATATGTGAAAGGTCCGTTTTAAAAATGACTTTTGACACCCACATCATTCTATCTTAATTTTAATAATTCATTAACCTTTTTTTGTACTTCAGCATAATTATATCCTGCTGCTTCTAATCGTTTCTTTCGTTCAGGATTATTACCCCATTTACCAAAGATAACTTCTTTTGCAATCGTAGAAATACTTTTTGTTGGCTCTGTATCGTATTTTGGCAGACCGTAACCTCTGATATACTGACCATTAACCTTTAATGTTCTACGTTTAACAGCATTTCCATAGTTGCCTTCAATTACTGTTATTTTGCCACTTGCTACACGTTCCACAATTCCGACATGATTAGCCCAACCAATACAATCTCCGTTTCCTTTGTCTTTCCAGTGGTAAAAAATAACCCAGCCCTTTTTAGGTGTTATGTTCTCGTTCTCTATCCAGCACCCTAATTTTTTAAAAAGTTCTATCATTCTTTCGCAACTACACTCTACTGGAATAATCTTGGTATATCCCAATTTAATAGCAACGGCAGAAACAAAGGTGGCACACCAAGAGTCAGTATATTTTACTTTGTAGAGCCTTGGTAATGGTCGAAACTCATTATATAAGTCAATAATGCTCTTATGTGAACCGTCAGCTTCTTTCTTTCCTACCCACGCTTGAGCCTGTTTAATAACTTCACTTGCATACATTCTCATGTTATTTTCCACCCTTCTTCTTTTTAAGAATATCAATAGCATCTATAATAGCATCAGGAATCCATATCCCCATTAGACCAGCGTTTTCTACAATACTAATCAACTCGTTTAATATAAACGCAATACATACTGCATCTCTAATATAACTAGACCCATTTAACAAATCTAAACGATAACCAACCGAAACAAAAGCCAACATTGCAATCTTTTTGCACAAGCCTTTGAATCCTGCTCTGCTTTCTAACGCTCCTGTTTCTGTCTTTTGCGATTTGTGGAAAATGCCACCTACTATAAGACCTATGAAAAAGTCAATCGCCATAAAAATAATTAAAGTGGATAAGGAAGAATCCCAACCACCAAAAAAGGAAGCCACTAGGCTTCCTACTGTTCCAACTACTGTACATATTGTATTTTTCATTCGCTCGTTTCCTCTCTTACCATCCAGTCAATAATAAACATTTCAGAACTATCTAAATTTCCACTACAAAACACTTCTTTACTTACTTGCATCACTGGAATATCTATAGATAAGTCATTATATGGTTGAATTTCCCTGAAGAACTTCTCAGCATTCTTTTGTAAAAGCTGAACTTTTCCTTCACCAATATCTTCACCATACTTTTTTAAAAGTTCATCTCTTTTTTCTACATACTCTTGAATTTCTGACATAATTCTTCTTTTGTTCTTTGCAATTGCAAAACCTAATAATCCTTTTTCTTTTACCTTTGTAAATACTGCTAAACTATCAAACATTTCTTTGTTAGTTAATACCATAACTCATAATCTCCTTTTTACATCACAATGCAATATTTTCTTCCAAAACTACAAGCCTTTGTTCTAGTCGTTTGATTTTTTTATGCAAAATAGCAATAAATTCATCATACGCAAGACCTAATTTCCCTGTTTGTTCTAAGTTTATGTATCCAGCAAAATCCAATAAAGAAAGACCTGCTTTTTCCAATGCTATTTTAACAGCTTGTGCAGTATAACCCACATGATAACGCCCTGTTGTTTCTATATTATATTGATAACGTATTGGTTCAAGATTATCTAAAAATGTTTCATAAGCTTCTTGTAAATTTTCCATGTTGTTTTTTACATTTGCATCTGCTACTACTACATTTGCATTCTGTAAACAAACAATGGACCCTTGCAGAATAGTTGGATAATTGCTATTTCCTACAGTCACATATCCTGAAGTATATCCTAATATTTCTCTTTTTGTTTCTTTTTTAGTATCACAAAAATATAGAAAAGTATTTTCATACAAATATGCATTTGAGAGCACTGCATCTGTCATTTCAACATATCCATCTTTATCAAGTTTAAAGTAATTGCTATTAACAATCAATGTACCTGTATTAAAAGTAACAGTCCCTGAAGAAATGGAGATTGCTGTTGGGTCGTTTGCAAATGCCTGCCTAATTTGCTCTAAGTTAATTTCTCCAGTATACTCGTTTTCACCAACAAAAAGAATAATACTTGCTTTACTACCAAGAGAACCTCTAACCTCTAACTTAATTTTGTTAAACTCGTTTTCTAATTGAGTTTTTGTATCAATTATTTGTTTTTCAAGATTTGATGCCGTTTTTTCTATTTGTTTGTTTAATACTACTTCTTTATCCTCAATCTTTTTATTAACTGCTATAAAATCATTCGCTATTTTTTGTTCTACTTGTTGCATTTCCTGCGTTGCTTTTTTTACCTGTAACGCTTGCTCCCTTTGGATATCACTCAAAGTTTTAAAGGTGTCTCCTACTTCTATTGACGATTTGACCACATTGCAAATATCAATAGACTTTTTAATTACTCTTGCTCTATCATCAATACCCATCAAAGCGTTTTTAACAGGATAAGTATTACCTATCTCAAATCCTTCAAAAGATAAACCAATCAAAGATAAATCAAGAGCGGTAATTGAATACTTGACATAAACCTTATTATTATTTTCTAACCATTCTTTTCCCTTTTTTAAAAGATTTTCTGCAATCGTTACATCGTCCCACTCGACTACTCCAACGTGGACCCCATAAACTTCTATGGCTTCCTCATCGTCAATCCACTTTATACCATTATTAACCTCTGTAATACTAAGACGTGTTTCTGTATCTTCTGATAACTTAGTACCTAGTGGAATCAACCTAGTAATAAAAGCTGTAGGGTCTTGTTCTTTAGTAATAGATTTCATATTAACAGACAATTCAATAGCTGTTTGTCTTGATTCTCCAAGTTTGTCCAAATAATCTAAGTATAAACCATCATCCTCTATCCTTATTTGCAGTTCTCCACCTATCTTTTCTATAAGTTTATATCTTATAGAGTCCCATGTACTTTCTCTTTGAATTCCTAAATATAAATTATTATTCGTGTCTTTTGCAGTTACCGTTCCCAATTTAAATTGTTTATATTCTTCAACCTGTGAGTTATGACAGTCAATCATATGTTGCAACAAACCAAAAACTGTCCAGTTTTGCAAATCTGCATACATTTGCCAACTATCGCATAAATACGCTAATATACTCTCACAAGTTACCGTTTTACTAATTAATCCTTGTTCGGACATTGTTGTTTCAGCATATAAAACACGCCCTACAAATTCATATTTTCTCTTATTGATATTGTAAACAGTAACAAGAGTAGAAAATTCATTCAAAAGATTAAAGCCCACATTACCTGGAAGAATGGTAAAAATAAAAGAGTCTATTGTGTTTATTCCTTGACTAATTTTCCCACTTAAAAGCTTTTCTTCTTCATCATGGATTACTGTTGTAATATTTGCGTTTGTTATATTTACTATATACATTTTCTAAAACACTTCCTCAAAAAATTCCACATTGATAGTGCCTGCTTCCTCCGTTGCTTTAAAGGTCATTGTATTTTCGCCAACATCCAACATAAGTTCCCGCAAACTGTTTTCTCCCGCTGAAAAGACATAAGAAATATTTTTATAAAGCAAGGTAAATTCTACATCACTAATAAATGTCGGCTTGATTCTATGGCTTGACTCGTTCAGAAACTCAAGGACTGTACTTTCTTCCGTTGCTATTGCTGCCTCAAGAATCCTTTTTCTATTTGCTATCTGATAAGGATACGCCGAAAAAGTAACGGTTATTGTAGCTTTTTCAAGTTCAGAATCATCAATATCAATACTGTCAAATGTACCGACAAAATGATAATCTTCAATAAAACAGTCATGTATTTCTTCCTCCTGAACATTCATTACCCACGAAACAAATGGCTTTTTCTTTTCTTCCAATTCTTCAGGACTGTCTGCTATGATTTCAAATACATACTCTAGGCTCCTTTCTTCCCAGTAAACATCTCCATTGATTGCCGAAAAGTCATAGATTCTATTTGAAAATGGTATAGTTTCTTTAATACTCTTTTTTTTCGGTAAGTGTATGACTCGTTCTTTTACACTTGCTTCATAATCATCGTAAGAACTAATTGAACCAATGATTAACTGGTCTATTCTTAACAATTTAACACCCCTTTATTTATTTTACTCATAAAAAAGTGTGCTTTGCACACATCAACTCCCCGTTCCCCTCAATCTTGAGGGGA
>CALAEX010000045.1 GCA_937891165.1 uncultured Lachnospiraceae bacterium
GAACTTAAAAATCTTACAAAAAAATACGGTGAAAACACCGTACTAAATAACATAAATTTCACTTTTGAAAGCGGTGTTTATGGGCTTCTTGGAGCAAACGGTGCAGGAAAATCTACCCTTATGAATCTTATAACAGATAATATAAAACGAACCGAGGGAGAAATACTCTATAATGGCACGGATATATTAAAACTCGGTGCAACATTTCGCAAGAAGGTGGGATATACACCACAGCTTCAGGGTATGTATGAGGATTTTACCGCACGTTCATTCCTGCATTATATCGGCACACTAAAAGGTATGAAGCATCGTGAAATCAAAACCCAGACAGAGGAATTTCTGAATGTTGTAGGATTATCTAACGTTGCACATAAACGACTTGGAAGTTTTTCGGGCGGTATGCGACAGAGAGTGCTGATTGCGGCGGCAATGCTCGACAGACCAGAAATCCTAATTTTGGATGAACCTACTGCTGGTCTTGACCCGGAAGAACGAATCCGACTTTGCAACTACATTTCAGATATGGCAAGAAATCGCACAGTTATCCTTGCCACTCACGTAGTAAGCGACATAGAAGCGATAGCTGATAAAGTTATCATTCTTTGTAAAGGCAAACCTGCTGCCATTGATACGCCATCACAGCTTATTTTAGGAATAAAAGGTAAAGTTTTTGAAGCCTGCGGAAGCTATGAAGAAATACTGTCCAGAAAAAAAGCGTTTGATAAAGGGCAAATTTATCAAACAGAACACGGCTTTGTGCTTCGTGTAACCGCCGATGACTGCCCTACCGACTTTTTACCTGTGGAACATGGAATTGATTTGGAGGACGTGTATCTTTACTATGCGGAGGGAAGAAAATGAGTGAATTCAGACGTATTCTTTTTTCGAGGCGAACATTATTATTCCTCTTTGTTGCCATATTATTAGGAACGATATTCTTTCTGTACGACTGCAACAGCGACAAAGTTATCACTCTTACAGGCGAAGCACTTTCTGAATATATTGATAGCTATCCCAAATTTTTGGAATCCGTACATAACAATGCGGATAATTACAATACTCTTGCAGCACTACAACGTGGTTTTTCTGCTGAAAACATTCGTAAAACTGCAAAAGATTATGAAAAGCTGTCAGATGTCCATCCACAATTTGGTGAGAACAAGGGTTTTGTTTTGCTGTCTGGGTATCTTACAGGAGATATTGTGATTATTGTTGTCACCTTGCTTATTGCCACAGGCTTTTCAGAAGAACGGAAAAAGGGACTGACCACACTCATTAGAAGCACAAAACATGGTAGAAAATTACTATCTTTTCAAAGATGTGTGGTTATCATTATTACCGCTATTATTTCAAGCCTGTTCATGCATTTGGCTTGCTTTGCAGTTGCACAGTTTGCCTGCGGGGATATGGAGGTGTTCCGTCCTATCCAGTCTGTGCCTGAATTCTACCTTTGCCCATACTCTATCACTATCATGGACTATCTTATCTATTCCGTGCTTATCAAAGCTTTTGTGGCATCCATTTGTGGACTTTTCCTTTACCTTATCAGTTCGGTTATGGAGTCGGTAATTTCCTTTGGAGTATGCGGAATTGGTTTGATTGTAGAGTACCTACTTTATAGCATAATACTTCCAACAGACCGGCTTGCTGTGCTAAAATTTTGTAATATTGTGGCTCTTCTTCGAACAGACATATTTTTTAACGAATACTGCAACTTAAATATTTTTGGCAATGCGGTGAATTTTTTTACTTGTGCGTTTGTACTGACAGCCGTTCTATTTGTTATTATATTTATATTATGTATTATATTCACATCGAGCAGAATTACGGAATTAAACTTTGGTACTAAACTGCTACAAAAAATCAGTGAATTTATCAGTAAAAAAGCACCGACCTTACCTCTTCCGTTATGGGAAGTAAAAAAAGTTTTTATCAAGCAAAAAGGTGTCATCATTCTTGCTGTTGTATTGTATGTTGCTATAAGCTCGGCATTTCAGTATCGGTATCTCATTCCTATGTACACAGATGCTGAAGAAACATACTACATGAAGTATTCAGGCGAAATCAATTCAAAACTTCAGGAAGATATGACAGGCGAATATAAGAAACTACAAGAAGAATATAACACCCTGGAAGAAGAATATCAGTCAAAATTTGAAACAGATGGTTTTACTGAGGAAGTTGCCGAGATAGAGGAAGAACTTGAGTATATTAGGGAGCATCTTACGGTTCTTGAAACGCTGATGGATGAGGTACAAAACGGACTGGAATATACTGCAAAAACGGGAATAACCATTCAGCTTATCAAACAGAGGTTGTATGAACTTTTACTGCTTCATGATACTGCAACTACAAATAAAAACGCACTTTATATTATGATAGCAATGGTAGGAATTTTTGCAGGGATATGTGCAAATGAAACCCGTTGCAATATGCGTTCTATTTTAAAAACTTCAATGAAAGGCAGAGGCAAACTAACTGCCATTAAACTTTTAATCATAGCATTTCTAAGTATAATTGTGACACTTACCATATATGCACCTCAAGTTTTATTAATCGGTGCAGAAGGATATAACAACCTGGATGCTATGGCACAAAGTCTTGAGTTTTTACGGTTTGTTCCATTTCCTGTTACCATTTTGGGCTATCTCATCATTATGTTCCTTATCAGAATCATAGCTACTTTTATCGTTGGTACGATTGTGATGTTGATAAGCAAATATTGTAATAACTCCATAACTGCTGTATGTATCAGTGCAGCAATACTCATTATACCTGCTGTGCTTTCGGGAGCAGAAGTGTTGCCTATTCCGACCATTGCGGATTTGATTGGGTATTGTGTCGTTAAGTAAAATTACATAATAAAACTAATCCAACGAAAGGAAAGGAACTTTTTTATGAAGAAAATAATCTCAACCTTTGCAATAGCTTGCATCGTTTTTACTCTTACAGGTTGTAACAATAATACTCCTATGGAGGATTGTCTAATCACTAACATGGGTACAAGCAGGTATCATCAAATAATGAAAACAGAGAACGGCTATTATTATAACACTAACTATCTCGGAGATATGTCTCTTAGGTATCATGATACTACAACAGGTAATGATATCTATCTTTGTGCCAAGCCTGAATGTACTCATGACGGAGATAAATTTTGCACTGCAACAAGCGAAGGCTTTGGAGTACAATATACAGGAATGTATGGCAGTAACATCTATATTGCTGCTACCGAAGCAGACGGAAAACAAGTAAGTTTGAAGCTTTTAAAAGCTTCCCTAGACGGAACAGAGCTTACCGAAATTTGTACAGTTATTCAGACAATCGGCTCGGAACGAGGAATTATGATGCTCCATGAAGATACCCGTGCTATGATTCTGCACAGAGGGTATGCATTTATTCCGTATTACCTTGCAAGCCATGAGACAGAAATTGAGGGAAGAGCAGGTATGGCCATCGTAAATCTTTCTGACGGAAGCGTTCAATATCTGTCGGAATATGAACAATCTGAAACAGATGGATATATGAACATTACTCCATATGGTGATTATATCTATTATCTAATGAATTCAAAATCCGAAATGCATCGCTATAACTTCATAACAGGCGAGGACGAACTTCTTCCAGTAAAGGAAAATATGAAAGAAACATACGGAAACTATGTAACTAATTTAACAAAGTATACTATCATAGATGATAAAGTGTGGTATATATACGGAAGCACTTCTATGTTTATCTACGACCCTACTGCAAATACAACCACTTTAGTAGAAGAATTTGAAGAAAAATTTTATTACGAAACAGAAAAGTATGATGAAAACGGCGAACTTTATGCAATTTTCCGTGCTCCTTATGGCAACCCAAAGCCTATATATGACGGAAAATATCTTTATATTGCGGAAGGAGGGTTCTATGGAAGCGAGTACACGGGTCTCAATACCGATATGAATGTTCATATTTTTACTTTAGAAGGCGATAGATTAGGTGGATTCGTTTTTGAAAAAGGTGGTCTTTACAATTCCTGTCAGATTAATATTTTAGATGAAACTTTCTATATTCAGACAAAAGAGGGTGTGGTATCTTGTCCTGTTTCCAATGTAATTTCAGGAAACATAGAATGGAAAGAACTATACCAATTTGAGAATGGAGAAGACTAATGGTTACTCTAGGGTCAAAATCCTCTATCTTTTTTATTTTTTAACTAATTGACAAAACTACTAGCTTGTACTATACTATACGCAAAGTGAGGGAGTAGCAAGCGTAGTTTTCCAACGTAACAAGTCAACATACTGACCATTTGGTCTGGCTTGTTTTAAACTGCGAGACTCATGTATGCTAGTAGTAGCCATACATGGAGTCTCTATTTTTTGTTCTGACACCAAGTATGGTTCTTACCTTACTTGGATTTTTTTTACCATTTAGCAAAAAAACTATACTACTTCTATTTGCTAAACCACTACTATTTTTAATTACAGGAGGACAAATAATGGAACTAGGGTTTACTTTCTTTTTCAACAGTATCCTACTTGGTGTAGGACTAGCAATGGATGCTTTTTCTGTATCTCTTGCGAATGGCTTAAATGAGCCAAAAATGAAAAGAGGAAAAATGTTAGGCGTTGCAGGAATATTTTCTGGATTTCAGTTTGCAATGCCAATGATTGGTTGGATATGTGTATCCACTATTGCACAACATTTCAAAGCATTTGAAACATTGATTCCATGGATTGCTTTACTTCTACTTAGTTACATCGGTGGAAAAATGCTCTATGAAGGTATCAAAAATAAAGATTCTGAAGAAGAAAAACCCGATGTCGGCTTTTCTGCACTGTTAGTTCAAGGCGTTGCCACTTCCATTGATGCTCTCTCCGTTGGTTTTACGATTGCTGATTATAATGGATTCGAAGCCTTTCTTGCTTGTCTTTTAATCGGTATTGTTACTTTCTTTATTTGCTTTTCTGGTATTGCTATTGGTAAAAAAGCTGGAACAAAACTCGCAGGTAAGGCAGGGATTTTTGGTGGTTGTATTTTAATTTTCATTGGTCTTGAAATTTTTATTACAAGTCTTTTCTAAACTATAACATAAAACAAGGGGCAATCAAAAAATAAAACTAATATAGGCAAAGCTCTTGATTTATTTGATATCTGATAAGGACCGTAAAGAAACGGCAG
>CALAEX010000046.1 GCA_937891165.1 uncultured Lachnospiraceae bacterium
ATTATGATAAGTATGAGTTACAAGGAATACATAATGGAGATATTTATTGTTATACCCCAGCAAGTGGTGCTGTAGAATTAGTATATGCCACAGGGGAAGGGCTTGTCAATTATAACTTGTATGTGGAAGAAAGTGGAATTTATTTTCGATATAAAAAAGAAAATGGTACTGTAGTAAAAGAGGGTAAAGAAACTCAAACGGTAAAATATTTGGATTATTATTTACCTTTTGGAGAAAAGGAACCAGTAGAAGATACAAAGCAGATGGTGCAAAAAGGTTGGGGAGATTATTTTTTTGAATATTCCTCAAAGTGGGAATTACTCCGTAGGACACCAAACAAAGATGGAACAAGAGAAAATTTAGAAGTATCCATAAAAGAGAGAAAATTTTGTGTAGTAGGAGATATCTTATATTCCAAAGAAAGAGCAAAGGTTGTTGCTACGAATTTGAAAACGGGAGAAAGAACAGAGTATGATTTTTCGGAAGCAATTAAGAAAGTAAGAGGAGAAGAGGTTTTTGAACGAATACAGGGAAAGCTTATCGAAAGCTTTATCATGACAGAGGATGCTCTTTGGATAGTTGTATTAGGAGGTAGTTTATGTCGTATGGATTTACAAAGTGGAGCAGTTACAGTTGGTCACATTGAGTATAATGATAGTAGTACGCTATATAATATTACTACTTTGTATACAGATGGAACAGAACTTTATGGCGTACATATGGAAAATGAGTCTGATAGTAGTTCAGAAGGAAATGTAGTGCGGTTGCTAACAGAAGGAATGGAGGATTTTGGAATTTTCGTAGGCACCATAAATGTAGAGAGTTTAACAGAATAGAAAAAAATATCATTTTTTCTTTTTAATTGTTAATCTTCAATAAGGCTTTTGAATTTTAAGGAAGCAAATCTTGGTAGTATCTGTTAGAACACGCTCTCGCTCGGGACGAGACGGAGCAGTACTAGGCTCGAAAAAAACTCGTGGGGGACTGCCGTCTCTTTACGGTTCTGCACAGATACTACCAAGATTTGGATTTTTTGAAATCCTGTAATCTGTTATTATAACATACATTTGATAATTTTTTCAAAAGACTTATTGAAGATTGTTAATTTTTGTGCTAGTAATGTTAGAAAAAAAATGGTATAATTATAAAAACATAAACCTATTGAGAGAATAGTTTTTTTCGCTAGGTTTATTGTTAAGTAGGGAAAAATAGAGAGAAAGGAAAGAGAATATGAAACGATGGTTGATAATAATACAAGTGGCGTTTCTGTGTTTATTGTTTACAGGTTGTCAAACAGAGTTTAAAATAGATGTAGACACTTTGGCGATGGAACCAGAGATATTTCGTTATGAAGGAACAGAGCAAGTCTATGGGATGGTCGTTGATGAGAATGGATTGCTTTATACATCCAGTACTGACGAAATGATGAAAAATCAAAAATTTTCTGTCTATGATTGGGATGGAACTTGTTTGCAACAAGTAGAGCTTTCTTTGGGGTCTGGACCTATACAAGATATTATAGTGGAAGATGGAACACTGTATGGGGTTGTTTCTAGGAGTTCGAAAGATGTTCTAGGTATGGAACAGGTTTTGCTAGCGATTGACCTTACTACTTGGGAAGCAACAGAATTGGCAGTAATACCAGAGAAAGATTATTTGAATGTCTCCAAAATGGTAGCGATAGGAGACTATTTTTATTTATTTGGAATATCGCCAATGGGAGAAGATATTTCTTATAACCTTCTTCCTGGTATATCAGCTATTCTCTATTCTGGAGAAATGGTAGGCAGAATTTCTAGAGTAGAAGAAAATCCATCCGTAGAGTTTTTTGATATAGAGGTGGCATTAGATATTTTTAAAACAAAAGAGGAAACTTTGATGATTTATTATTATGATGAAGAACAAGGCTTTGGATTTTTAGAGTATTTGCCACAAGAACAAATTGTAAAAGAGGTGGGAAATTTTAGTCTATCAACAGTGGAAGGATTTGCTTCTTGTGAAGAAGGATATCTTTTTTTTGAAAATGAGAAGTTGTATTATGGAACGTTAGAGGGAGTACAAGCACAAATTACAACAAATACTTCTAGGATTTATGAAGAGATGGAGTATTTTAATGGTTTTGTTTTTTATTATGATTATGAAGAAAATTTAGTAGAGCGAGTTTGTGTTACTGATACGTTAAGGGAAAACAAAACAATTCGCCTGCTTGTGAATATGATAGATGTAGTAGAATTATATAATTGTGGGTATCAAATTATAAAACAAGAAGTGGATATGGAAACGTTTTCGTTAAAAACATTAGCTGGGGATTCGGATTTTGATTTATATTTGTTAAATAGCAGATATCCGAATGCTTATAATATTAAAAAGAATGGTATTTTTTATGCTTTAAATGATGTGCCGGGGGTACAAGAATACTTGGATGCCTGTTTTCCAAATTTAAAAGAGATTGCTACCAATGAAGAAGGAGATATTTGGATGTTGCCAATTCGTTTAGATATTCCACTTCTTTTGTATGATAAAGATTATTGTGAAGCACAAGGGATTGACTTTTCCACGATGAATTATCAAGAATTTATTGCTTTCACAGAACAGGCAGAAAGAGAAAATAATGGAAAAATTATGAATGCGAAAATTATGAATGAATTTTTTGCTCAATATTTTCATATAGAAGATTCTTTTGATACAGAATTATTTCGTAGTAACGCAACACAATTTCAGAGTTTATATAAGGAAATAAAAGAAGAAATCTATACGATTATTTCTAATTTTGAAACAGAGTTTTTTTATACTTATATACCATTTCAACACTTTTTATTAGAATATTATGAGGACTATATAAAAAAAGTAGAGGAAGTAGGAGTTGTGGAAGTGCCTAAAATCAGTGAAGGA
>CALAEX010000047.1 GCA_937891165.1 uncultured Lachnospiraceae bacterium
GCATAGTTTGTTGAAGTTCGTCTATTTTATTTTTAACTAGCACAACAGGTTAATTTATTTTATTTTAATTACCGTCTGACCACCCATATATGGTTGTAATGCAACTGGAATATTTACACTGCCATCCGCATTCAAATTATTCTCTAAAAATGCAATTAACATTCTAGGAGGAGCAACTACAGTATTATTTAATGTATGTGCAAAATACTTGCCATCTGCACCATGCACACGAATCTTTAATCTTCTTGCCTGTGCATCTCCAAGATTAGAACAGCTACCTACTTCAAAATACTTCTTCTGTCTTGGAGACCATGCCTCTACGTCAACCGACTTCACTTTTAAATCTGCAAGGTCACCAGAACAACATTCTAACGTACGAACTGGAATATCTAAAGAACGGAACAAGTCTACTGTATTCTGCCATAACTTATCAAACCACATTGGACTTTCCTCTGGCTTACAAACAACTACCATTTCCTGTTTTTCAAACTGATGAATACGATATACACCACGTTCTTCAATACCATGCGCTCCTTTTTCTTTACGGAAACATGGAGAATAACTTGTTAAAGCTTGTGGAAGCTGTTCTTCTGTCAAAATCGTATCAATAAACTTACCAATCATAGAATGTTCACTTGTTCCAATTAAATACAAATCTTCGCCTTCAATCTTATACATCATAGCTTCCATTTCTGCAAAGCTCATAACACCAGTTACTACTTCACTACGAATCATAAATGGTGGTATACAATAAGTAAAGCCACGACCAATCATAAAATCTCTTGCATAAGAAATAACCGCAGAATGAAGTCTTGCAATATCACCCATTAAATAATAAAAACCATTACCTGCTACTTTTCTTGCACTATCTAAATCAATACCATTAAATGCTTCCATAATTTCCGTATGATATGGAATTTCAAATTCTGGAACTACTGGCTCACCATACTTTTGTACTTCCACATTTTCACTATCATCTTTACCAATTGGAACACTTGGGTCAATGATGTTAGGAATTGTCATCATAATCTTCTTAATTCTCTCTGCAAGTTCTGGCTCTTTCTTTTCTAACTCTTCTAAACGGTCTGAAAATTCACTCACTTTCTTCTTTGCTTCTTCCGCTTCCTCTTTTAAGCCCTTTGCCATGAATCCGCCAATTTGCTTCGCAATTTTCTTTTTCTCAGAACGAAGTAAATCCGCTTCCTGTTGTGCACTTCTTCTCTCTAAATCTAATGCAATTACTTCATCTACTAATGGAAGTTTGCTATCTTGAAACTTATTTCTAATATTTTGCTTTACAATTTCTGGATTTTCACGGACAAATTTTAAATCTAACATAGTTTCCTCCTCTGCATATCAAAAATTCATTACCCATCTACTCATACTGAGTAAAGACTAACAAAAATTCCTAGATATCCATTTTATATTTTTTACTAGCCATTTACGGTAGTATAGCTTAATCATGTCAAATTTGCAAGGGAAATTGCAAAAAAACTGCCAATACATATAAAAAACCATACTCGAAATTATATCAAGTATGGCTTTTTCCAAATTTTATAACTAAACAAAATATGTAATATTTATATGTAACATCTTAGAAATCAACTTCTAAATCATAATAACAGCACTTAAGAAGCTGTTCCATTTCTTCTTGATTTGGCTGACGAGGATTAGAACCAGTACAAGCATCTAAAATGGCATTCTTTGCAATCTCAGGAAGTCTTTCTAAGAATACATTCTCAGGAACAAAACCTTGCTCACAAGGATAACTATCTGCACCATAGTTCTTAATACACTGAGGAATATTTAACTTATCGTTCATATCACGTAAGAAAGCAATTAAGTTAGCTACTTTCTCATCATCATTTGCTCCACCAAGCTTCATTTCATCTGCAATCACGCCATAACGCTTCTTTGCTGTTTCATTCTTCGCGTTGTAAGCAATTACTTTTGGTAAATACATTGCATTTGCAGCACCATGAATAATATGAGCACCCATATCTTCAAAAATTGCACCTGTCTTATGAGCCATAGAATGAACAATACCAAGCAAAGCATTAGAGAATGCCATACCAGCCATACACTGTGCATTATGCATACTAGCACGTTTTTCCATATCACCTTCATAAGAAAGCACTAAATCAGACTGAATCATCTTAATTGCATGTAATGCTAATGGATCTGTATAATCACAATTTGCTGTAGAAACATACGCTTCCACTGCATGAGTCATGGCATCCATACCTGTATGAGCTACTAATTTCTTAGGCATTGTTTCTGCTAATTCTGGGTCAACAATCGCAATATCTGGTGTAATTTCAAAATCTGCCAAAGGATACTTAATTCCCTTTTCATAATCTGTAATAACAGAAAATGCAGTAACTTCGGTAGCTGTACCAGAAGTAGAAGGAATTGCTACAAAATGAGCCTTTGTACGCAATTTAGGCAAACCAAATACTTTACACATATCTTCAAATGTAGTTTCTGGATATTCATACTTAATCCACATAGCCTTTGCTGCGTCAATTGGAGAACCGCCACCCATTGCTACAATCCAATCAGGCTGAAACTTGCTCATCGCTTCTGCACCTCTCATAACAGTGTCTACAGAAGGGTCTGGCTCAATACCTTCAAACAATTCTACTTCCATTCCTGCTTCTTTGAGATAGCCAACTGCCTTATCTAAAAAGCCAAATTTCTTCATAGAACCGCCACCAACACAAACCATTGCACGCTTACCCTGAAGTGTTTTTAAAACTTCCAAAGAGCCTTTTCCATGATATAAATCTCTTGGAATTGTAAATCTTGCCATAATAAAAAACCTCCTAATTATTTATTTCGTAACCATACAAAAAACCAACTAATTGTGTCTATATTTTAACACACGAAAACCTATCAGTCAACATTACATCAGTTTCAATTTCTTATTGCAACTTCTCTTTTTTTGTGTTACCATACATTTAATTTATAGCTTCAACGCATCACAGCAAACAAAACAGGAGGTTTTTATGGAAAAATACGGACTAATTGGAGAAAAGCTAGGACATAGTTATTCTAAGCTAATTCACGAACAACTAACTGACTATACTTATGACTTAATTCCCCTAACAAAAGACGAATTTAAAGAATTCATGATTAAAAAAGAATTTACGGCTATCAATGTAACAATTCCATACAAGCAAGCAGTCATTCCATACCTTGACACACTAGACCCATCTGCAAAAGCCATTGGTGCAGTAAATGCTATTACCAATCACAATGGTGTACTACATGGTTATAATACAGATTATCTTGGTTTTTTATATACTTTACACCATAATCAAGTCAAAGTAACCAATGAAAAAGTATTAGTTCTTGGTAATGGCGGTGCATCAAAAGCCATTGTAGCAGCACTTCTTTCGCTTTCCCCAAAAGAATTGATTACAGTCAAATATAAAGAAGAACCGAATACGATAACCTATGAACAGGCAGCCAAATTACATACTGATGCTACTCTAATTGTCAACACTAGCCCTGTTGGTATGTATCCAAATACAGATGCTTGTCCAATGGATATTACCCCTTATAAGAACTTAAAAGCTGTGGTAGATATTATTTACAATCCACCTGTCACAAAACTGCTTGCACAAGCAAAGGAACGTAACATTATTGCAGTGAATGGAATGGAAATGTTAGTAGCACAAGCGAAATATGCCGCAGAACTATTTTTAGAAAAAGAAATTCCAGATACCCAAATTGAAGTAGTAATGAAAACATTATTTCCTAATAATAGAGTAGAGAAATAACAGCATATGTTATTTCCCTCTCATTGAACCGTACGT